>JBDKHP010000265.1:0-4335 GCA_039797645.1 Bacteroidota bacterium | reverse complement strand
ATATTTGAAAAGTTTGGCGACCGCTCCTTATTATTATTTTTTTTCTTGTCTGGCAGATGGTTTTGTTGCGTCAGGGTTTCAAGTGCGAGTATTGTTTTGGGGTGTGCAATTTGTGTAAGTTTTGTGTACGGATTGGGTAGATAATAAAGTACTTAATAGTCTTTTTTTCTTACTTTTGCTGTTGCAATCGGTTTACACTATTGGTTCACGCCGTTTCGGTATCTGCGTTGAATTACGCGTATTGTTGCGGTGGAATTTGGGTGTAAACAACCAAATTTTGATTAAATTTGGGGTTCGGATTGATAGATTTGTCCTGAATTTTAACCTAATAGTTCCTAAGTTGTATTGGCATGAGTGATTTTTCTTACCTGAGTAACAGCGGGATAGATACCATTGAAACAATGTATAAACAGTATCTGGAAGCACCTGAAAGTGTGGAAGATAGCTGGAGACGTTTTTTTGAGGGATTTAGCTTTGCGCAAACAAATTTTGAGGCAAAGCCCTCAATTTCGAATAATTCTGTACCACACTTGGGTATGGAGAAAGAATTCCGGGTGATTGAACTGATAAATGGGTATCGCCAAAGGGGACACCTTTTTACGCAAACGAATCCGGTGAGGGCCAGAAGGCCGTATTTCCCGACTATGGATCTGGTAAACTTTGGGCTTTCGGAGGGCGATTTGGATTCGACTTTTGAGGCTGGTAGAGAATTGGGTCTGGGTAAATGTTCGCTGCGTACGATTGTGGAAAGTTTGACGCAGACTTATTGCCAATCGATTGGCGTGGAGTATAAGTACATCCGAAAACCAGAAATGGTGCAGTGGCTGCAACAAAAAATGGAGCTTAGCCGGAATACACCCAATTTTACGACGACCGAAAAATTGAACATTTACAACCTGCTGAAAGAATCTGTGGGCTTCGAACAATATATCCACCGCAAGTTTGTGGGGCAAAAACGCTTCTCGCTCGAGGGGGCAGAATCGTTGATTCCTGCGCTGGATGCAGTGATTGAATATGGTGCCGAGCTTGGTATTCAGGAGTTTATCTTGGGTATGTCGCACCGTGGCAGGCTCAATGTGTTGGTGAATATTATGCAAAAACCGGCAAGGAATATCTTTGATGAGTTTTTGGGTAAACGCTACGAGGAAAAGATTGTGCTGGGCGATGTGAAGTATCATTTGGGCTACGGCAACGATATTGTAACCAAAAGAGGTGGCAAGAAGGTACGTCTGAATTTGCTTCCGAATCCGTCGCATTTAGAGACCGTGGGTGCCCTCGTTGGGGGTGTTTCGCGGGCTAAACTGGCTTCGCAATGGGGTGGCGATGAGAATTTATTGGCACCTATTGTAATTCATGGTGATGCTGCGGTGGCCGCTCAAGGTATTGTATATGAGATTGTTCAGATGGCACAACTCCCGGGCTATCGTACCGGTGGTACAATTCATATTGTGGTGAACAATCAGGTGGGCTTTACCACGAGTTATGTGGAGGCACGCTCGAGTACGTATTGTACAGATATTGCGAAAGTTACCCGCTGCCCTGTATTTCACGTGAATGCAGACGACCCTTAAGCTGTGGTTTTTGCGATTCGTTTGGCGATGGAGTACCGTCAGGCTTTTCATACGGATATTTTTATTGATTTATTGGCATACCGTAAATATGGACACAACGAGGGCGATGAACCGCGTTTTACGCAGCCTACGCTTTACGATATTATTGCAAAACACCCGAATGTTCGCGATATTTATGCGAATATGCTACTCAGCCAAGCTGTGCTGACGCCCGAAATGCAAAAATCTTTAGAGATCTCGTACCTCGAATTACTCGACCACGATCTGGAAGAGGCAAAAAAAGACGATCAGGTAGTGATTAAACAGTTCCTTGTAAAAACCTGGAAAGATTTTCGGTATTCTACCCCAGAGGATTTTGTAGCATCGCCAGATACTTCGGTTCCCTTAGACAGCCTTTTAAAACTGGCTGAACGTATCAATCACTTGCCGTCGGAAAAAAACTTTTTCAAGAAATTGGTAAAGCTTGTGGACGACCGTAAGAATATGATTGCCAACAACCGGATAGACTGGGCAATGGGCGAATTGCTCGCCTACGCGTCCTTGGTGACAGAGGGTTTTGGGGTGCGTTTGAGTGGTCAGGATTGCGAACGGGGTACTTTTTCGCACCGTCATGCGGCTTTCGTAATGCAAGATTCAGAAGAGCGTTACTATCCGTTGCAACATATCGCCCCAGATCAGGCTTCGTTTGAGGTCCACAATTCCTTACTTTCAGAGTATGGCGTGTTGGGTTATGAGTATGGTTTTGCAATGGCAGCTCCCAATATGCTTACGATTTGGGAAGCTCAATTTGGCGATTTCCACAATGTGGCGCAGGTTATTATCGACCAGTATATCAGTTCGGCAGAAGAGAAATGGGGTGTTATGAATGGCCTCACTTTGTTATTGCCCCACGGTTTCGAGGGGCAAGGCCCTGAGCATTCGAGCGCAAGAATCGAAAGATTCCTGCTGTTGGCTGCCCGCGAAAATATGCAAGTGGTAATTCCATCGACACCAGGCAATATGTTCCATGTACTGAGACGGCAACTCAAACGAGATTTCCGTACGCCACTTATTGTATTTACACCCAAGAGCTTGTTGCGTCACCCTGAGTGTGTTTCGGGTCTGGAAGAATTGTACGATGGTAGATTCCGAGAAATTATTGACGATAACGACGTAACAACTGACGAAGTCCGCCGTGTGGTATTCTGCTCTGGTAAAGTATATTACGACCTGCTTGCCGAAAAACAAAAACTGGGAGCAAAGGATATTGCCATCGTGAGGTTGGAACAAATACACCCTTTCCCAATTTTGCAAGCCAATGCGATAATGGCTAAGTATAGAAACAATATGCTTACGCTTTGGGTTCAGGAAGAGCCTATTAATATGGGGGCTTGGGGGCATGTACACGAGTCGTTTGTGGGTACTACGCTTGTGCCAATTTGCCGCCAGCGTAGCGCAAGCCCTGCCGTTGGTTTGTCGGAAATACACAAACGCGAACAAAATGAAATTATGACAAAGGTTTTCAGGAAATGTTCTTGCGAACGGAACTTGTCATACTGTTCGTTGGTTTGTGTGGAAGGTAGCTCGCGCGAGGAAATACTGAAACAGTTTAATTATTTATAATTCTCTCAAAATCAGTTTATAATGATTGTTGATATAAAAATTCCGAGTCCTGGTGAATCTATTACAGAGGTAGAAATTTCTCAATGGATGGTTGCCGATGGCGATTTTGTAGAGGTAGATCAGGATATTGCCGAAATAGAATCTGACAAAGCTACACTTACGCTTACAGCTTCGGTAGCTGGTAAAGTAACGTTTTTGGCCGAGTTGGGGACAATTGCCGTAGGTAATTTGGCCTGTAAAATCGATTCGTCTCAAGTAGGCGAAGCGAGCAAAAACGATGTGGCCGCTTTGCCTGTTCCGCCGCCACCTCCGGTAGCAGCAACAAAGGAAACGGCTTCGGCCCCGTCTGAAAAAACAAACCCATCTACAAAGGAAACTGTCAAACAAACAGATTTCCCCGATGCGAAGATTACACCTGTAGCGCAACAACTTATGCTTGAACATGGGTTGAATGTAGAGGATGTAATTGCTGGCCTTCAGCGTATTTCGCGCAAAGAAGTCGAGGCGGTGATTTCACTCCCCGCAGACAAAGCTTCGGCATCAAAGCTGACTTCTCTCATGAGTTCTGTACGCGAAGAACGTACAGAAGATCGTCAGAAAATGACTTCGTTACGTAAAAAACTAGCCGAGCGTTTGGTGTCAGTGAAAAATGAAACGGCCATGCTTACGACTTTTAATGAGATTGATATGTCGTATGTAATGTCGCTGCGTGAAAAATATCAGAAACGTTTTGTGGAGAAAAATGGGCTTAAAGTTGGATTTATGTCATTCTTCACCAAAGCAGTAACTGAAGCTCTTAAACTGCACCCCATGGTAAATGCCCAGATTGATGGCGATAGCATTGTGCTGCCTAATTATTCGGATATTGGCATTGCTGTGCAAACGCCCAAAGGTCTTATGGTACCCGTAATTCGCGATGCCGATACCCTGAGCTTGGCTGAAATTGAATTGAAAATAAAGGAGTTGGCAGAAAAAGCACGCTCACGAAAAATTTCGATTGACGAATTAACAGGTGGTACATTTACAATTACAAATGGCGGAACTTTCGGTTCGCTACTTTCTACGCCAATTATCAATCCACCTCAATCTGCCATTTTAGGTATGCACAATATTGTAGAACGGCCCATTGCCTTAAACGGACAAGTAGTAATACGGCCCATGA
>JBDKHP010000264.1:0-5937 GCA_039797645.1 Bacteroidota bacterium | reverse complement strand
GGTTTTGTCGGCATATACATATACGTGTGTAAGTGCAGCACCGTCGTTTCCAGTACCTAGTACGGCACTTGTGGCATCCCCGATCCAACGTAAGTAAACTTTTTCTTGGTTCTCGGCTTCTGTTGGAAGTGTGGCATCAAGATCGACCCAGCTAGCGTTATAAGCCGTTGTGATGTCTGCTCTACCAAGTTCTGTAAAGTTTGTTCCGTCGAGCGAAATTTGTAGAATCTGAACAGCATAAACCTGATAGTTGCCACCAACTTTAGATTTTATACGAATGTTTGTGTGGCCAAGTGTAGAGAATTGTGCTTGGTAGTAACGACGTTTGGTAAGGAAGTCTGTCTCGGTTGTCCACAAGCGAGCACAAGCGTAACTTGGTGAGAAGCTACCCAAATTGGCAAGCCAGTTTACAGGTGTACCGTCTGGCTCGTATGCAGAGATAAGTCCGGTGTTGGTTGTTTCTGAGAAAAAATCGCCAGCACGACTAGCCCTAGGCTCTTGTGCTTTAAAATCCCAACCTGCGATAAAAGGAATTTCGTCGAAAGTAGCTGTGATGCTTTTGTCTGCATCCATTGTAACAACTTTCTGGGTCTCGGTAGAATTGTCGTTCCAGAAGCTGAAATTAGTAACGGCGTTTGGAACAACCGTCATCGTAACATCTGTGCCCATTTCGTACTTTCCGTCGGTTGGTGCTGGGTTTAGCGTTACTTTGCCCCAAGTAGAACCCGCGATTGTAAGATTCAGGCTGTAAGTGGTCACAGCTTCGAAAACAGCCTTAAGGTTTTTCTCTGCATCCATCGTTACAGCTAACGGATTTTCTGTAGATACATCGGCATCTGCACCATCTACCCATTTCACGAATTTGAAACCGAAATTAGGTTTTGCCATAAGGCTCACTGCCACATCTTTGTCGTACAAATCGCTGTTAGGTGTACGCACAATTGTTCCGGCGGCTTCGTTACTTACACTTGTGTGTAGCGCATACTGTGTACCCGTTGCGACTACATTCCCATAAATTTGCAGATTAAAGAGATACGCATTTTGGGTAGGTGCAAGGTTTGTAAATTTAATTGCAACGTTTTCGTCGTTGAGCGTAAGATTCACTTCCATACCCTTAGACGAGTTGGCAACATCCGAAAAAATCAGCACCCAATCGAGATCTGTTGCATTCTTTTTCCATACTTTATACCCACGATTACTACCCGTAGCACCCACTACGAAACTGATGCGGGTAATAGATTTTAGAGGCGAAAGTTCAATTTGAGCTGTCGCTGTTTTTGCTGCCATCGCCCAACCAATCGTAGCCGGAGGGTAGGTAAATTTACTTATATTTTCCCCCGCTGGGTTTAGCTCAATGTCAAATAATTTGAAACTGAGCGTTTCTTTAGAAAAGTCAGTCGTTTTATCGACTACGGTTTCTGATGCTGCACTTGTTACGGCATCCCAGTTCTGAAAATCGGTACTGTATATTAGTTTTTCTTGAGCCTGCGAATGCAGGGCGAAGAAAAACACAGCCATGAATAAGTAGTACAAATGCTTCATAAATTTTTGTTTAGTAAATGTTCTGGATCGTAATTTAGGGTAAGGCTCACACACCTCAGAAATACGCGAGCGACTTTTGCTAAGATACAGGACAACTAAACCAAGAGCGTGGACTATTCGTCTGAAATACTGTAAAAACACATCCAACATGGCGACAAATTGGCAAAAAACCACCTAATTTTTGGTTGTTACACAATTGTCCACCTCTCACACACAAAAAAAGCCACCAAAGAACCTTTGGTGGCTTGCAAAACAAACTTACGTTTCCTTATTCCGATTTCAGAAACAGACTTCCTTTAAAGGCATAAGTCTTAGCATCGTAGCCCAAAGCATTGATGATATAAAAGTAAGTCCCAGACGAAGCGTAGGTTCCATTAATTTTACCATCCCAGCCCGATTCGTTGTTTTGCCAATCAGACTGCGGATTCGTCATATTGTTCACATCGTATTCATGCACTTTATTGCCCCAACGGTTCATAATCGTAATTTTATATTGCTTCATAGACACTGGCGGAACAATATTAAACACATCGTTAACCCCGTCGCCATTGGGTGTAAACACATTGGGCAGCGGGCTTATGATATTCGAAAAAAGCACATCAATTACATTCAAATCTTCAATACCCATACTTTTGGTATGGGTACACAAATTATTTTTTGCAAACAGCAAGACCGTGTATTTGCCTGGATCGTAGAGCGTTTCTGTCACCACATTTTTCAAGGCTGCATCGCCCGTGATACTCAATACACCCTGCGTATCCTTATTCGTAAGTGTCCAAGTATAAGTATTCCCACCAGTTGTCATATTGGTAAAACTCACCAAAAGAGGTGCTTCACCCGAAATAGGACTCACCGTAAAATCTGCCACCACACCCGGAATTTCAAGTGTCGCCGAATAAGCACAGCCATAATCGTCGGTCACATTATAGAAATACACCTGGTCGCCCTTGTCTTTAAACGGCGAAAAAGTAACCGAAGCCGTATGATTGGCTGGCACCGCATTGCCAGCCCAAAACGCCATATTCTGATCGTAGGTATGCGTATGCGTACCCACCACACCTGCAACCAAAGCCGCGTTCAAAGTAATATTTTCCGTCTGGCAAAGAGTCGGCTGGGAGGAACTTACCGTAATCTTAGGCCCAACCGACACCGCCACGGTTTGGCTCAGGCTTGCAGTTTTGCCATTGAGGTCGGTAACATCGCAAGAGACCACAAACTCCCCATTCTCAATAAAAGTAAAATCTACCGTCGCAGCATCGGCCGCCAAGACTTGCCCCGCCACCTTCCACACAAAGTGCGAAGTAAGTGGGTTCAGTACCGAAGCATCAGCCGTATAACTACCCTGAACATCGAATACAATTTTATCGTTTAAACAAAACTGGAGTTTAGCCTTACTAGCAAGGAGTTTAAGATCAATACCTTGCCCAAACGAAGTCAACGACGCAACCACACAAGCAAGCAGCAATAATTTCTTTTTCATAGAGATAGAATCAAATAAAATATATACGAAAGTCTAAGTCATTTAAGCCCAAACTGAGCCTCGATGCGTCTATTCTCGTGCCTTCCGTCCCAAGTTTCACTACTCGATATCGGCCAAAATTCGCCCTGACCCATCATTTCCACCTGTTCGTCGTGAACACCATTCTCAATCAGATAATCCTTGAGCACCTCCAAACGCCGCATCGAAAGCCGATAATTATAACGCGGGCTACCCAAATCGTCCGTATGACAAATCAGCCGCACCACCACACTCCGTTTCTCAACCAGTTGCCGCGCCAAGTCGTCTAGTTGCACGTACGACGAAGGTAAGATACGCAAACCTTTGCTCGTAAAACTAATGTGTTCGAGCACAACCGACGGACCAAAACCCAAAAAAAGTGCATTATTTTGCTCCACCCGTAGTTGGTAGTTTTGCTTTTCCAGCGACCGAATCTTATCTTCCAACACAAGCATCTTATCCGCATAACATCCGGAAAGCAACACGCAGCTCAAGGCAAAAATAATTTTCATCAAAGAGTTATGCATAATATAATTATCACTTTACGACACACAAAATTAGGCAAAAAACGTGCAACAATCACATATATATCATATTTACGTTAGCATCAACTATTTGTTTAACCCATCTGCCAATTATTTAACCCCAAGCTAAGTACCAACCTAGCCCACAAGAAAAAGAATTATGAACCCTAGCGCAACAAAAATTATTGCGGCAGCTACACCCTAGTAACGCTTTAGGTATGCGGGGCAGACACTTTCATTGGCCAGTGGGCATAAGGCATCCGCGCCACCCACTAAATCCATCAGCCCCACAGCATGGGTACTACAAATTCAGCTTACGTACCGAAGCCCCAATTTCTGAAGCCAAACACACATCGGTAACATGCTCAAAAATAGCCACCATTTCGCGTCGCGGAAAACCCACCGACTGCGCCACCTCAAACAAAGCCTCACGCGTGGGTTTGCCCAAACCAGCCACAGCCGTAGCGTGCTCACCCCCAAAACCATCAGACCGTAACAAATCGTACCCAGGGCTCAACACCCAACTCCCCTCTTTTCGCAAAAAACTGAAATTCTTAGCATGGTCGTCCATATTGCCAATCAGCACATTAAACACCATCAACCGCAGCAGCCGCCCCAATTCGGGCATCGACCGCGTAAGTGCCCAAGTCGCCTTGGCCAAATCCCGATAATCTAACGACGGAAAGCGGTGGCTCGCATACAGCAAGCCCGAAGCCGAATGCATCAATACCCGCCCCGTCTCATTTCGGTCAAAAAGTTGTGTTCCAAAAAAACGGCCCTCAAAAAGCAAGGTTTCTGGCATTAGAATCCCACACAAACGCGCCAATTGCGCATAAAAAAACTCCTCTTGTCCCACCTCTGCCGAATCTGCCGACGACGCAAACTTCACCAACCACGCCCGCCCATCGTGGCGCACAATCACCTTTGGCCGCGCCCCACCCGACGAACCAGTCTGCTCCAGCAAAGCCTTCACCGTAGGCACGTCAGCCTTTTCGGCCAAAATAGCAGCCACCTGTTCCGACGTTTCCAGCAAATGCGCAGCATCCTGCAATAGACCCACACTTTTGTCGGGTTCGTAGCGAAGCGCCCCCATCCCACCAGCTCCCACCAAGGCCAAACGATCTAATACCGAAAGACTTGCCAGTTTCACCCCCCTACTTTGCAAATACCTGTCGAGGAGCAGATTGCCCCAACCGTCGGGCATTGAATCTGCAAAAACACCAAACAGACCATCAAACGGATCTCGTTTTGCCACAAAAAGTTCCTTCCGAAGCGGCAACACAAACGGCGAAATCGAATAAGCATTTGCCAACCACGCCACATCGTATTCAAAACGACAGAGCCTGTCGAAACCCAAGGCCAAACGCCCCACAACCGCGTCGCCCATTTTTACCACAATTACCTGCGTAGCACTACTCATTTTCTGGCTCTTTGTCGGTTCGGTTTCTCATTTTTTTTCAGAAAATCAGCCATCGTTTCAGACTCGGGCAAGGCGAATAATTCCGAAAAAGCAGCCGTGGCATTCAAAGCAGAAGCCAGCAGCAACAAATGTCCGAACGACACCTCGGCCTTTTGCTCAAAACGTTTCAGTGTAGAAAGGGCCACTCCAGATCGCACCGCCAATTCATCTTGGGTAAGGTTTTGTGCCAAGCGGTATCGCTTGAAGTTTATCGACACAAGCTCCGCTATTTTCTGTGGGTTTTGCGTCCCCAATATTGCATCTATATCAATCATTATATGGTTCTTTATGTTTAAATATACAGATAATAGCCAATATAGCAACTTTTATATATCTATCCAAATAAAAAATCACTTACTCCTTTGCTAGGCCTACATTCAGCCATATTTCCATCGTGTAAAATACACCGACAGCAAAAACGAAACAGATAGAAACAGACGAAGACCAAAAATAATGATTTGGAGCGGGAGCAAAACTTTTCAAATAAACCCCGCTACCGGCTATCCGCTTGTAGTCCTCGCAAACGGAAACGAAACCACTTGGCCACCAAAGTATTTCAATCCAACCCCTGTTCCAAAGGCGATGCCACTCGTTGCTGTGGGCTACCGCTACTATCCGGGCTAGACCGTGCTCCCACTTTCCAATCCCAAGCCGTAATCAAAATCTGTAACGAATTGCTTGGCCGATGGCCATATTACCAAAAAGGCAGTGCGCTCCCCCCAAAAAAGCACTTTTCGGTATTTTTTATTTCGTTCTTAAATTAAAATCACCTTCTTATTTTAGATGAGTCCACTCTAAAAAGTATTTTTTTTCATTAAAAAAAATATTCGTGAAAATAACTATCATGTATTCAAGATATTATACATTATAAAAATTCGTGCATTCGTGGCGAACATACTTTTTAGAGTGGACTC
>JBDKHP010000263.1:0-6836 GCA_039797645.1 Bacteroidota bacterium | reverse complement strand
AACAAAAATAAGTTTTAAAGCTGGATGCAAACATTCGAGGAACGGTAGCCCAACTTTATTTATATATGGCAGCAGCAGTCCAAAACGGTGTTGGGTTCCAGCTCTTAATATTTTTTATTTTTCCCTCTCTCTATTTTTCATTTTGGTTTTTGTCTAACAAATATGTACAGCGAATGAAGGCAAGATCACAGGGGATTGAGATTTATAAATACGACACGAATGACTTCGTGCTACCGAAGAGATTTGTTGAATCGTGTTTGGCCTTCACCCCGATATATGCCAGTTAGAAGGCAGACTATTCAAACGCACAAAATTTATATTGAAATTCAGCATGAGTCGATCCTTAAATTAGATTTATTTTTCATCAAAGCTATTTTAATTACCCCAGCCCCAATCGTAAAATTAAAGTACTTAAATACCAATTTAACGGAACAAATCTAGGGGTGTAAGTATTGAAAATGAATAAATCCTGGGTACACCCTACACGCAAACTAGGGGTGTTTGAAAAAACATAAAATTCCTGCAAACCATGGAATTAGGAGTCATGGCGTAAGGGTATTGAAAGATAACAGGGTTATATTATCTTGCAAACAATCATTAAGCTTTTGAGGATCGTTTTAATTTTTTGATCTTTGGCGAAAATATAGCCAATATGAAAAAGATCATTCTGGTACTGTGGGTGGTTGCGGTTTTTATGGCCTGCAATACCAACGGACCGCAAAACACGAATGCTATCGACACGACTACTTTAACAAAGACTGTCGTGCCAAGTTTCAACCAAGACTCGGCACTCAGCTACGTGAAGTCCCAGCTCGACTTTGGCCCTAGGGTACCCAGTACTCCAGGCCACGAAGCTTGCGGCGACTATATCGTGGCGAGACTCAAGGCGTTCAATGCACAGGTGGTAGAGCAAAAAGCCCCCATTACGACATTCGATGGTAAAACGCACACCCTGAGGAATATCATAGGGAGTTACAAAGCAGAAAATTCCCAACGAGTGCTACTCATGGCACACTGGGATACACGCCCATTTGCCGACAACAGCCCCGATTCCATCCGTATGAAACCTATTCCGGGAGCAAACGATGGTGCGAGTGGGGTAGCTGTACTTTTAGAAATAGCACGTGCTATTTCGCAACAAGCTCCCAATGTGGGAGTCGATATTGTATTTTTCGACTTGGAAGATTATGGCGCACCTCGTTGGAGCACCAATCAAGCAGTAGAAACATGGTGTTTAGGTTCGCAATATTGGGCTAAAAAACCACACGTGGAGCGTTACACCGCCCGTTTTGGCGTATTGGTCGATATGGTAGGTGCACCAGGTGCCACCTTCACCCGCGAAGCTCTTTCTATGCATTTTGCCGAAAGCACTGTGAATAAAGTATGGACAGCAGCAGGCGAATTGGGTTACGGCAACTACTTTAGCTACGACAAAACACCACAGATTATTGACGACCACATGTTTGTAAACCAAATAGCAAACATTCCGTCTATCGACATTATTCACCACGACGAAACCAGCGAAAACTATTTTGGAAGCTACTGGCACACCCACGACGACAATTTTGCCGCTGTAGATGCAGCCACACTCCGCGCAGTAGGGCAGACACTTTTGAAAGTGATTTACAACGAATAAGCTGACAAGCTGTCAGATATTTAAGTTCCAAAAACCGGCCCAAAGCCGGTTTTTAGCTATCTTGCCATTCCGTACTGCCAACATTTGCATTTGGCTCTTATGTTGCGTAGATAGACAATTGTTTCACACCAAAAACTAATAGTATGTTCGATAATATTCCACCAGTAGTCAAAAATTTGCTCATTATCAATGCGCTCATGCTGCTGGCCACCATCAGTCTGGAACACGCCAACATCATTGATCTCAACAATTATCTGGGGCTTCATTTCTTTGGAAGTACACATTTTAACCCTTTTCAGTACATCAGTTATATGTTCATGCACGGTAGCATAGGGCATTTATTTATGAATATGTTTTCCCTCTGGATGTTCGGTAGAGTTCTCGAACAGGTATGGGGGGCAAAAAAATTCCTGACGTATTACCTCATCACAGGTATTGGTGCTGCACTTATACACACCTTGGTCGTGTACTTTCAGCTCATGCCGCAACTTGCACCCATCGACGCTTTTCTGGATGCTCCTACGCTCAATAATCTAAACCAGCTAATTGGCAACTATACATTTACAGTAAGTAATAGCGGCGAGTCTATGCTTAATGCAGCCCTCGAAGGCTGGCGCGCCAACCCCCAAAGCGTAGAGTATAAGGCAAAAATTATTGTACTCCTGGGCGACTACCGCCAAGCCTTACTCGACGGGCCTACCGTTGTAGGAGCATCGGGTTCGGTGTATGGTTTACTACTTGCCTTCGGGATGATATTCCCCAATATGCAAATACAGCTACTCATTCCACCCATACCACTGAAAGCCAAATATTTTGTGCTTATCTTCGGTTTCTTCGAATTCTTCTCGGGACTCAGCAATAATCCTGGCGACAATGTGGCACACTTTGCACATTTGGGCGGTATGCTCTTCGGATTTATTATCTTGCGACTCTGGAGACAAAAACGCTACCAATAAAACTATATACCATGCAAACATCTTTCACCAACGACATACAACGCCGCTTCCAAGAAAGCAATATTGTGATGCGTCTTATTTACATTAACATTGCTGTATTCATACTTCAACTCATTCTGACCATTGTACGACTAGACTTCGTAAACACTTGGTTTATGTTTCCGGCAGATCCGCTGCAAGCTGGGACTCACATCTGGAGTCTGCTAAGTTACCAATTTATGCATGCCGACCCAATGCACTTGCTTTTCAATATGCTGTGGTTGTATTGGTTTGGTGAGATGTTTTTGCATTTTTTTAAAGCCAGCCAGCTATTAAGTACTTATTTATTAGGCGGTTTCATTGGTGGACTTTTGTTTTTTGTACTCTACAACCTCATTCCGAGTCTGCGTGCCAGCGAGGCTGTTCTGCTTGGAGCATCGGCGAGCGTTACGGCTATTGGCGTAGCGGTGGCGACCTACCGCCCCGATCTTCCCATCCGAATGTTCATTATCGGGGAAATCAAAATCAAATACGTGGTGGGTTTTATGATTCTGCTCGACTTTTACAATATACAGACGGGAACGAATATCGGTGGGAATTATTCGCACGTAGGTGGCGCATTTTTCGGGTTTTTCTTTGGCCGCGAGATGATTAAGGGCCGGGATATTACGTATGCTTTCAGTAAGTTACTGGAGAAAATTATGTGGCAATACCGCCGCGCCACACACAAAGGGCCTATGCTCCGCCAACCTGTTAACGACCGCGAACGCGATTTCAACTCGAATGCACGCAAACGTAGCAATCAAGCTGAGGTTGATGCGATTCTTGAAAAAATATCGAAGAGTGGATACGCAAGCCTTAGTCACGAAGAGAAAGAGATACTCTTTCGTGCTGGGGGTAAGTAAAAAAAGGGGGGTTAGATTTACGAATTGCTGCATAAATTTCGTTTTATGTGGCAATTTTTGTTGTGGAGAATTGTTTCTGCGGGTGCAGGCTTGGACTTTGTGGTTAAAAACATATTTGGCTGTTTGGTGTCGGGAGCGATTCACCTAGGAACATATAGGGAAAATACGCCACATGGCCACAGGCCAACTGGCTAGGCTTGCCCTGTGTGCTTACGGCATTACAGATGGAGCTGCCGACCGAACTAGCCCGGATCGCAGCAAGTAGCCCACAGCGACGAACAGCAATGTCCTTTTGTACAGTGGTTTGATTGAAATACAAGGGCTGCCAAGTGGTTTGGTTCCCGTGCGCGAGGACTACTGCTAAGAGCCGGTAGCAGCCTTTACAAATTTTGTTGGGCTACAGCTCCTTATTATTTTTTTTATTTTTCATTTTCGTCTGGTTTTTCGGTTTGGTGTTCCCTATTGTGAGTTTGCTGCTTCGAGATAAACTTTCCCATTGGGTATTTATTGGTACAATGCTTTTAATTGTGCCTGATACTTCTCGAAAACGTCTCTGCGTTTAAGTTTTTGTGTCTGTGTGAGTAGGCCATTTTCTATTGTAAAAGCCTCATCGACAAACAAATATTTTTTGGGAACTTCGTAGCCTCCAAAATTTTCGCGTAGGTGTTGAATTATTTCGTTGGCGATAAAATCTTGTGTGGCGTGGTTGTGAATGATGCCATCCATGGGGGTTTTGAGTTTTGCGGCTTCGGCCCATTGCGCGAGTACGGCAAAATCGGGGACTATAATGGCTACATTATAATCCATTGCTTCGCCCCAAACCATTGCGTTTTCTACATAGGGTAGGAGTTTCATTTCTTCTTCAATTGCGGCTGGGAAGACGTATTTGCCGTTTTCGAGTTTATATTGTTCTTTCAGACGGCCTGTGATGTAGAGGAAACCGTCGGCATCGAAGCGGCCTCTGTCGCCGGTACGGAAACCACCGTCGGCTGTCATTACGGCTGCTGTAGCTTCGGGGTTTTTGTAGTAGCCTTGCATTACCATGGGGCCGTAGGCTACGATTTCACCGTCGGCAGAGTTGTCGCCTACTGCAGATTTGTCTATTTCGATACGCACGGCGTTGAGCGTTTTCCCGACCGAACCAATGCGGAAATCTTCTTTGCGGTTCATGGCCAAGGCGGGCGATGTTTCGGTGAGTCCGTAGGCATCGTACACCGGGATGCCAATGTCCCAGAAGAAATAACTGATTTCTACATTCATCATGGCGCTGGCTGTAAGTGCGCCGCCGAGTCTGCCGCCAAAACGTTGTCGTATTTTGGAAAACACGAGGGTGTCGGCAATGGCAACTTTAATATTTACGGCCACGGAACTTTTTCCCTGATTGGCAAGAAGTCGTTTGGTTTTTGCGGCGGCGACTCCCCAATTGAAGAGTTTTTCTTTGATTCCGCCTGTGTCTTTCATTTTTTTGTGAAGGGCGGCGTAAATTTTATTGAATACGCGTGGCACGGCCAACAGGAATGTGGGGCGAAGCTTGAACATGTCGTCGGCGAGTGTTTCGACCTTTTCCATAAAGCCTATGCTCCCGCCGGTGAGTAACCAATTGTAGAGTTCGGCAACCATGCCGTAGGAATGTGCCCAAGGTAACACGGAAAGACTTACCGAGGTTTCGTTGAGTACGGTTTTGTAGAAGGTGTAGCCGGCACGTGCGTCGTGGGTGAAATTGCCGTGGGAGAGTAATACGCCTTTGGGATCGCCGGTTGTGCCAGAGGTGTAGATGAGTGCTGCTATGTCGCTAAATAAGGGTTTGTTTGATGCGACTGGTTTGTTAATGCCCGATTTTAGAACGGTTGCAAATGAAGTGCTTTCTGCGTCGGTGTCAATCACCAGAACTGTTTTAAGAAAAGCTGAATCTGCGCATGTTTTCTGAATTTCGTGGGCAACCTCTGGCTTGGATACTATACACATTTTACATTCCGAATGTTTGATAATGTACTCGCGAATATGTGCTTTTTCCGATTCGTACATGGGTACAAACCTGGCACCTAGTCCATAAGTTGCAAATGCAGAAACGGCCCACTCCCACCGATTGCCGCCGATAAAACCAACGGTATCGCCGATGCCGATGCCTCTTTGCGAAAGCCCGCTTCTGCACAAATCGACTTTGTTGGCAAGTTCTTGGTAAGTGAGCCACTGGTAAACTCCTTGAGAATCTTTTGTGCCCAAGAATGGGCGCGATCCAAATTTTACGACGGCGGTTTCAAATAAATCGACGAGGTTATCGGGCTTTTCGTAGTTGTATGCCATTGTGTGAAATTTTTTGCGTTTGGGGTTTGGGCGCGTTAAAAAATCCAGAAGGGTAAATTAGAAGCTCGAAAACATATTTTTCTTACCTAAGTTCACTTTCTGAGGTTGAAATTAGTACTTTTTTTGCAAACATAGCGCATGTTTTTCTTTTTGACTATGAAATACTTTGGAGAGTTTTGCTGGCTTACACGGGTTTAGTGCTGCCTGCAAGTTTTGCTTTATTCCTACTCACTTTCGGTTACTGTTCTATGGGTCTTGAGTATATACTTTTGGGCGAGTGTAAGCACGGTCTCTGATGTAATTAATTCGTCGATAGAATTCCGTATGGGGGCGTACTTGTCGTGAAACGGACAGGGGTTGTTGGCATCGCATTGCTTGAGTCCGAAACCACATTCTTGCCTATCTTTACTCGGCTCTATTAGGTTGATAATCTCTTTAATTGTGATGCCAGCACGGTCTTTCTCAAAATAAAAGCCCCCTCCTTTTCCTTTTATAGATTGAATAACACCTTGTTTCACTAAACGCTGCAAAATTTTCGCAACATAGAATTTGGGTGCATCTATTTCTTTGGCGATCTCTTCGATTCCTGGCCTACTGCTTTCTCCGTTTTGAACCTGAATGTACACCAAGGCTCTTATCGCATACTCTGTCTCTTTGTTAAACATATTCTTCTTATTGAACTACAAATGTAAATTATATAAAAATACATTCAAAAAGACTAAAAGACCTTTTAGTCTTTTAATGAAATTTTTATATATTTGCAGGCATAAACAAAACAAAGCAGTTATGGAAAAGATAAATTATAACAACACCATGCTTGGCGAAATAGTTACAGAAGATTTTAGAGCCGCTGAAATATTCAAAGAGGCTGGCATCGATTTCTGCTGTGGTGGCAAGAAAACACTGACCGAAGCTTGCCGCGAAAAAAAACTCGATGTGAACGCAATTGCATCCAAGCTCGAGGATTTACACACACAGCCCCACAATTCTAATCAAAACTTCAAGGATTGGAGCCTAGATTTCTTGGCAGATTACATCATGAACACGCACCATAAA
>JBDKHP010000262.1:0-4058 GCA_039797645.1 Bacteroidota bacterium | reverse complement strand
CGAAGTGTATTTCGAGGGCAAAAACCTCTTGGATATGGCACCAGAGATTCGTGCCCGCGAAGGTTTGTTTTTGGCATTTCAGTACCCCGTAGAAATTCCAGGTGTGAGTATGGCCAACTTTATGCGTGCTGCACTCGATGCAAAACATGCACACCTCGGTCTGGAAAGACTCACAGCGGGGCAATTCCTAAAACTTATGCACGCCAAAAAAGATCTCGTTTCGATAGGCGAAAAGCTCGAAGGACGCGCCATAAACGAAGGCTTCTCGGGCGGCGAAAAGAAAAAGAACGAAGTGTTCCAAATGGCAATGCTCGATCCGAAGCTCAAAATCTTGGACGAAACCGATTCGGGACTCGACATCGACGCACTGCGTATTGTAGCCAATGGCGTGAATGCCCTTAAAAATGAAAACAACGCTGCCATCGTAATTACCCACTACCAACGTCTGCTAGATTATATCGTTCCCGACGTAGTGCATGTGCTCTACAACGGACGTATCGTAAAATCTGGAACAAAAGATCTTGCGCTAGAACTCGAAGAAAAAGGCTACGACTGGATTATTAAGGAATCCGAAGCAATTGCAAGCTAAGATGTATTTCTACAAACGTTTTTTTTACAAATTAAAATCGAAGCTACAATGAACGGAACGCTTACAAAATCGGACTTGCTTGCGCTTGCACAAAGCCAAACAACGCTTGCCGATGCGGCACAAAAGCAAGCAGCCCTTCAGTATATAGAAACCCACGAACTCCCCGGAGTTAAAGAAGAAGCTTGGCTTAAAACAAACATACGCCCTTTGCTCCAACATGCTTATGTGGCAGCACCTGCGCTCGAGATTACGGAAGCCCAGTGCAATACTTTCCGAATTAAAGACCTCGAAGCCAACTTGCTCGTTTTCGTAAACGGCCATTTTGCACCAAACCTATCGTCTATTATCGACAAAGGAATCAAGTGGTTGGCCATACCTGCTGCGGTACTCGACGGAGCCGAAATGCACAAATACCCCAATACGCTCGACAATGTTTTTACAGCCCTCAACACGGCCTATGCCGAAGAAGGTTATTACGTTACGGTATCAAATGGCATAAAGCCTGCCCATCCGCTACACGTAATGCACATTGCCACAGGGCAAGAAGCCGCACTTGTACAAGCCCGCAACCTCATTTTGCTCGAAGATTCGGCTGAAGTTACCGTAATAGAAAGTTACCACAGTTTGGGCGATGCCAGCTTTTTCTACAATGTAGCTGCCCGTTTCGAACTTGGAGCGGGTGCGCAGTTGCACTATAATTTGGTGCAAGACCAACATACCAGTTCGTACTTAATCCACAATCTTGCGGTGACACAACAAACCCAAAGTGTTTTTACGGCACACGTAAGTACCTTGGGTGGCGCATTGGTTCGCAACAATCTGAGTATTCTACAAAGTGCTGAGAACATACAAACCAACCTGAGTGGCCTCTACCTCTTGTCGGGCACACAACATACCGACAATCATATTTTGGTACACCACGCCAAACCAAGCTGCCAGAGCGCACAATTCTACCGGGGTATTCTCGACGGAAACTCAAGCGCTGTCTTCACAGGCAAAGTGCTGGTAGATCGAGGCGCTGCAAAAACCAACGCCAGCCAATCCAACAAAAACATACTCATCAGCGATACTGCCAAAGCAAGCTCCAAACCGCAGCTCGAGATCTATGCCGACGATGTAGCCTGTTCGCACGGAAGTAGCACCGGAAAACTCGACCAAGAAGCGCAGTTCTATATGGTACAACGCGGACTCAGCAGCACCCAAGCCCGCACATTTTTGCTACAAGCCTTTGCTGCCGATGTGTTAACCCGGATTGATTGCTTGCCCCTACGCGAACACATCAACGAACGCATACACCAAGTTCTACAATAAACACATAAGCCAGCCCGATGCCCAGCGTCGGGCTTTTACACACAAAAAACTACGAAAATGGCATTCGACATACAGAAAATACGGAACGATTTCCCGATTCTTGCCCAATTGCAGAACGGAAAACCCTACGTATATCTCGACAATGGCGCAACTACCCAAAAGCCACAAGTTGTAATTGATGCCATTTCAGAATTTTACCAAACAACGTACAGCAACATACACAGGGGTGTACACCGCAAGAGCGAAGAATCTACCCAAGCCTACGAAGCCGCACGCCAGAAAATAAGCTCGTTCATCAATGCTACCCACAGCCGCGAAGTCATATTCACCTCGGGCACCACACAAAGCATTAACACCCTCGCTTTCTCATTTGGCGAACAATACGTACACGAAGGCGACGAAATCATGGTCAGCGAAATGGAGCACCACTCCAACATCGTACCGTGGCAAATGCTCTGTGAGCGTAAACGCGCCACACTCAAAGTAATACCCATAACCGACCAAGGCGAACTACGCATGGACGTATATGCCCAGATGCTAAATCCGCGTGTCAAACTCGTAGCCGTAACCTACGTATCCAACACCCTTGGTACCATTACACCCGCAGCCGAGATCATCGCATTGGCTCATGCGCAAGGCATCCCCGTGATGCTCGACGCCGCACAAGCCATACAACATATTGCCATCGACGTACAGAAACTCGACGTCGATTTTCTCGTATTTTCCGGGCACAAAATCTACGGGCCAACAGGCATTGGCGTACTCTATGGAAAAGAAAAATGGCTCGAAGCCATGCCTCCCTACATGGGTGGTGGCGACATGATCGAAACCGTAAGTTTTGCCAAAACTAGCTATGCCAGCCTACCCTTCAAATTCGAAGCCGGCACCATGAATTTCGTAGATGCACACGCACTAGGCGTAGCCATAGATTACGTACAAGGAATTGGTTTAGAGAATATTGCTAAACAAGAGACCACCCTGCTCCACTATGCCACCGCACAAATGTCGGCCATAGAGGGGCTTACAATTTATGGCCAAGCCACACAAAAATCAGCCGTAATTTCCTTTCTACTAAAAGGCCAACACCCATACGACGTAGGTCTGATACTCGACCAATTGGGTATCGCCGTTCGCACCGGCACGCACTGCACCGAACCACTCATGGCTCGCCTCCAGATACCCGGAACAGTACGCCCTGTGTTCAACTTTTACAACACCCTTGCCGAAGTCGATGCACTCGTGGCAGGCATAAACCGCGCAAAAAAAATGTTAGGCTAGTACATTCAGAAACAAACAGCAATACAATGACAATCAACGAGGTGCAAGATCAAATAATCGAAGAATTCGCCATTTTCGACGAATGGATGGACAAGTACGAATACATCATCGAAATTGGCAAAGACGTACCACCCATCAGCGAAGCCTACAAAACAAGCCAAAACCTCATTAAAGGCTGCCAGTCCCAAGTTTGGCTCAACGCTGAACTTATAGGCCCGAAAATTGAATTCACAGCCGACTCCGACGCCATTATCACCAAAGGCATCGTAGGGCTGCTCATACGCGTACTCAACCAACGAAGCCCACAAGAGATACTCGATACCGAACTATATTTCATCGAGCAAATTGGCCTCAGCAGCCACCTTTCCCCCACCCGAGCCAACGGACTCGTATCCATGGTGAAAGAAATGAAACTCTATGCAATGGCCTATCAAGCCAAATTAGGCCTGTAAATAAGGCAAAACCAAAACCAAAATCTTGTTCGATAAATCACATATAAAATGAGCAATACAAAAGACAAAATATCCATGGAGCTCGAAAAAGAGATCGTCAGAGTACTCAAAACAATCTACGACCCAGAGATTCCCGTAAACATATACGAACTCGGACTCATCTACGAGGTTGACGTTGATGACTACGACAACGTAGAAATCACCATGACACTCACCGCGCCCAACTGCCCCGTGGCAGAAACACTCCCTATCGAGGTGCAAGACAAAATAAAAGAAATTCCAGGCACACAAAAAGTAGAAGTTAAGATGGTATTCGACCCACCATGGGACAAAGACATGATGAGCGAAGAAGCCCTCCTCGAACTCGGCTTTCTATAACAACCCCCCAAAACCTTATCCTACAAAAAAAAGGATAAGGTTTTTTACAA
>JBDKHP010000261.1:0-7077 GCA_039797645.1 Bacteroidota bacterium | reverse complement strand
CGAAAACACCAACAAAAGTTGTTGGTCAAAGCCCTTGGTATCGCCCATCAGTACAATTGCATTGGTAATAGCCCCAGGGCCACAAATCATGGGTATGGCCAGTGGGGTAATAGAAATATCGTTTTCGGCATCAAGCGCCTCTTCGTCGGTAACTTTAATCCGCGAAAGCCTGGCCTGAAGCATTTCGTAACCCATCAGAAAAAAGATCACACCCCCAACAATCCGCAAACTGTCAGTCGAAATATTAAAGAACAAAAAAATGAACTTCCCCAAAAAGGCAAAAGCAATGAGAGTAATAAAAGCCACAACCACAGCCCGTTTCACCACACGGGTTCGCTGTGGGGCAGAGAGGTCGGCTGTCATTCCCAGAAACACAGGCATCACCCCCAAGGGGTTTATCAGACTAAAAAACGAAGTAAGATACAACAAGAAAACACTCACCGCTTCGTGCATAACTATCAGAATAAGTATGGATTACAATTTCAATTCCGACCGATTCAGAATAGACTGCCCCAGTGTAAGTTCGTCGGCATACTGAATCTCATCGCCCAAGGCAATACCCCGCGCAATGGTAGAAACCTTTATCTGTTTCTGCGACAACTGTCTGTGAATGTAGAAGTTCGTGGTGTCGCCCTCCATGGTGGTGCTCAATGCCAAGATAACTTCCCGGGTAGGCTCCTGCCCCACTCTATCGACCAAGGACTGAATCTGCAAGTCCGACGGACTAATCCCATCTATGGGCGAAATCAGCCCACCCAACACATGATACGTACCCGCAAACTGACGTGTATTTTCAATCGCAATTAAATCGCGGATCGTTTCAACCACGCAAATAAGCGACTGATCCCGATTCGCATTGGCACAAATGCTACATAATTCAGCTTCAGTAATATAATTACACCGCGTACAATAGCACAGTTTATCAGCGAGTTGCGACACAGAATGTGCAAAATCCCGAATCGAATCGGCATCGCTACGCAACAATTGTAACACCATTCTCAGCGCCGATTTAGCTCCGATACCCGGAAGCCCCGCAAATGCCTTTACAGCCTCTTCCAGCACTTTAGATTCAAAACGAATCGCATTATTCATAAGCTTACAATAAAACGAGGGCGACCAACACAGCCACCCAATCGCACAAAAGTACATACAATTATCCTAAGGTTTCTTTTTTCCGCCCACAGGTTCGGCATCCTTAGCCAGCCTGAATGGCGCCATATAGGTATCGTATTTTTGTGTTTTATAGAGTTCTTCCTTGAAAAACTTAAGATGCGCCAACATACTCGGGGCACTAAAATAATTCTGATTCACATCCAACAATTTCGATTCCCCATTAAAAATCAGCACCGACGGTAAGTTCATACGATTCTGCAACAGGGCGGTAGGAAACTGATGGTGCATACTCACCTTCGGATCCTTATTCGGGTTTATAAAAACTTGCCCAAACGCCCGAATCGTATCTTTCGTAGTAGTTTCCATACGCACAGGGTAAAAATTAGTGTTCAGAAAATCGGCCACTTTCTTATCGGCATACGTACTCACGATCATCATCGTACACACATTTTTCCAGTTCGAATAAATATCCAAATAAATCATTTTCGGATTCTTTGCATTTTCAGCCAAGGCCTCTTCCATCGTTTTCCACTTCACCAATTCCTTCACCACACTAAAACCCTGCCCCCGATTTTCCGGAAAAGTAGCCGAATACTCCTTATAAAAATCCTCAAAAAGCGAAGTTCGGTACGCATTTTCGGCATAATACAGCAGATACGCCAACATTTTATGCTTATTCGTGTACATATTATACACAGTTCCCGTTCCCTCGGTATTGAAAATTACAAAAGCAGGAATCACCAAATTAGGAATCAGCGCATCGGCAATACCATGTCGCAAAGGCGGCATTTGAGGTTTAAACACCGTACCGTCGAAAAAAGTAATATCTTCTTGCGAACTCACATCGACATTCACCGCATAAAACGAATTTTTCAGGTAAGTAGAAACTATAGGATCCGAGAAAACACTATCTGCCATCAACCTACACGAATCACTTCGCGAATCGTAAAAATTCACAATTATGGGCAGTTGTTTTTTCATAAACCGCTCCTTTGCTTCCGACATCGACATCCACACACTATCCGGAAAATTTAACTGGCCCTTAGCAAAAGTTCCAACAAACAATACAGCGCAAATAAGTATCAGCTTTTTCATCCTTGCAAAAAAATTAAGATTTAAAACAACATTCAACAAAAAAAACGAATATTGGGTTTCAATTCTAGCACAAGCAGACAAAAACCCAACACACAGCAACAATAAGACTACAAATTTGGGTTCACAGCTACAAAAAGTCAGCATCCATTAAGTTTTTTTAACCAAAAACCATCCGTGAGTCCACTCTAAAAAGTATGTTCGCCACGAATGCACGAATTTCTATAATGTATAGTACCTTGAATACATGATAGTTAATTTCACAAATATTTTTTTTCAAAGAAAAAAAATGCCTTTTAGAGTGGACTCATGCGTACAAAAATAAGGAAAAATAAAAAAATAAGGATAAGGAGCTGTAACTCAACAATATTTGTAAAGGCGGCTGCCGGCTCTTGGCTGTAGTCCTCGCAACGGGTACGGTGTCAGTTGGTCGCCTAAGTATTTCAATGTAAAGACAGTACGAACGGCCACGCCACACATGCTGTGGGCTACTTGCCGCGATCCGGGCTAGTTCGGTCGGCAGCTGCATTTGTAACGCCGGAGGTACGCAATACCCACGCTTTCTTTGGCCGATGGCCATGAAGCGCAGCCGTAGGGACAGACACCAATTGTGCGTCAGCTCCTTGTCTAGGCGTTTTGCTTAATGCTTGTTGTTGTTTCAATTCGTGGATGGTAAAACGCCACATGGCCGCAGGCCAACCGAAAGTTTCGGTATTGCGTACCTACGGCGTTACAAATGCAGCTGCCGACCGAACTAGCCCGGATCGCGGCAAGTAGCCCACAGCATGTGAGGTAGTGGCCTTTTCTGCTGTGGCTCAATTGAAATACGCAAGTGGCCAAGTGATGCCGTACCCGTTGCGAGGACTACAGCCAAGAGCCGGCAGCCGCCATTACAAATTCTGTTGAGTTACAGCTCCTTATCCTTATTATTTTCTTTTTTCAATCGGTTGGCTTTTGCGGATATTAATTCGTTCGTTTGGTTTATTGCCCTTGTTTTGTGGTCTGGCTGGCTCGAAAAGCTTGTTGCATATTTCATTGCCCGATATGTGGAAACAAAAACACCCGACAAATTTCTTCGTCGGGTGCCTATTTTAAGCTCAAATATCAAGCGTTTGTTTACTTTTTGCCTTTTTTCGGACTTGCCTCGTTTGCAGCGGGCGCATCAGATACTTCGGGAGTACTTAGCTCGGGAGCTTCAGCAACTGGTGCTACCGGAGGAGTCGTTGGTTTGGTTGGCGTGCTGGGTTTCCAATCGCTGCGCATTGAATTTACGACTGCTTTTTTGGCAGCTGCAATGGTTTCGCGATTTACCTTCTCTGCCACTTTGCCACGGGCAATGTCGTCGAGGTCGATATAATGGCCCATGAGCAACAACTGCACGATCATGTTGTTCACAACGGTCTCTTCGCTATAGCCTGTTGCGATGTACAACTTGTTGCAGAGGTTTTCAAATTCCTGTACCATTTTGCCATAGTTCGGCAGTTCTACCAGCTCTTCGAAAGTCTCGCCAAACGCATTTAGTTCAATATTCAAATTCGGCGTCACCAAAAGCGGACTAAACACATCCGATGCATTTTTAGGCGCAAAACCTGCAATCGAACTCAAATCGACCTTTATATTTGCATCGTCTATACGTCGGAAATCTGCTTTTTTCATCGTATCCAACTGGTACAGATAGTGGTTGTAACGCCATACCTCGGAGCTATTCATAAGGCCATTGAAGATATGGAAGTACTTCTCGTTGATGAGCTTTTTTACAAAATTTTTGTTGATATTAATATCCGGATTCATAATTCGCACTTCCTGAATCAGACGCTTCATGTCTTCAGCAGCCTTTTTGGGACCCGAGATTTCTTTCCCTTTTTTACCGATTTCTGTAGAAAGAATACCACACTGAATTTTTGCTCCTGCACCTTTACCTGTTTTACCCTTGAGTACTTTGGTGAGATGGTTGATGTTTTCTTCCTGACCTTCTTCGGCAATAAACGGCTGTCCGCCTGGGGTGCTTGCCAACGCATCGTAGTGGGTACCAAAAAACTGACGCGTGATTACAAATTCTACGTCTTTTTGACCTTCGGCACTTGCAAGTGCATAAAAACGATTTGTAATCAAATCAAAACGCGTAGATTTCACCACATAAGTTATACCGTCGTTTTTGTACGTTTTGTCTAAAAACATGGCAAGTACAACTTTTTCAATGTCAATTTTATCGATCATTTTGTACGACGAACACAAGTAGAAGGTCTTGTCTTTGGGCACAAATTCCCAATCGAGAACCATATCCAAGTAATTTCCGTGCTTCGATACCAATTCGACAATTCGCGAGTCGGCGGTGTAACGCTTCAAGGTACGTTGAAAGTGAGGGCCATCTTGGCTGGTTGCTTTCTCTTTACGCTCGCCGTGTGAATCGATATATTTTAAGAAATTCTCTGGGTTGTCAATGCGTGTAATACCCGCTTCTCCTTTAGAATAGTTGTGGGCAGTAAGCATGATGTCTATTTTAAAAGGCATCGTAATTTCGCAGAATCCGCTGATTGTAGAGCGAGAGTTCAAATCTTCTACGTTGCTGTCGGCACTTGTTTCGAACAAATACTTGTAGTAGCGAATGAAGTTCGGATCGAAATCCGTAACACGCGAAAAATCGCCCACTTCGGTACCTACACCATACAAATTGCCATCTGCATCTTGGAACACATGGAACATATCGCCCGCGATAGATTTCACGGAACGAATACCGACTAAGTCGGAACGTAACCATTTAAGAACCAATGCAGCAAGCATTTCAGATTTACCGACACCGCTATCACCGTCAATTTCCACAACGAAAATACTGCCGTCTTCTTCTTCCACCGCAAACAAGGATCCGTGTTTAGGCAAACCACCCATCTCTTTGATTTTTTCATTAATCATCGTGAGGCGTGGTTTTTTCACATCACCAAAGTAATCGGCCTCTTGTTTCAGGGGCGTTACCAAGGTTTTGATTTTACCGTTAGGCCCATCAATATCAAAGAACCCAACTTGTGGGAAAGAGATAACTTTCTCTGGTGCGCCCAAGAACATCACCACATCTGGCACAAAATTCTTGGCTTCGGCCAACGACACATCTTTGTAGTAGTTCAGACGGAAGTTGTCTGTCATGTACTTAATATAACTCTTCTGGAAAACAAACAACTCTTTCACCAGACCTGTATTCACGATCTTGCAGCGATAGTCATCTACGTCCATATTCTTCACAAAATTGGCCAAGCGTTGCTCGAAGAACCTCGACGATGGTTTGGAATACAAACGTTTAATAAAGTCGTTGGCATTTTCTTTACCATTTTCGATAAACACGTCCCTGTCTTCGCCTTCCTCGCGGTTCACTTTATGGAACGGATACTCGCGTTTTTTTGCATCGGTAACAATACGTGTGTGCAGCTGCACTGGTTGTTCGGCACTTACCACACCACAATTACTCATCAGGTCGTTCATCCAGTTCAGACGGCCAGAGTCGAACTTATCCAAACCGTTCTCGTGGTCGAAGTGACGATATACCGTAAGCCCGTGCTGAATCATTTCGTTGACACTCGAATTTTGTTTTCTAAATTCGGTTTCCACCATTTTCATCAGTGTGTGTGTGTATTTGTCGAAGTACTGAGTTCCTTTTGTATAGTTCATCAGATTTACGAAAAATAGCACCACTTTGCGCGTAACCAAACTTAAATTCTCTTGGCTTACTTTGATCTCTTCTTTGCGGAAAATGTAATTCAGCACCTCGTCGAATTCTTGCTCCAAAATATCAGTCAGAATATTCTCTGTAAGCAGACGCAATTCGCCAGCCTCTGTGGCCAATATTTTCGCACTAAACGACTTCAGTTTGTTGATGAATAACACCGCAAAAGAATCGTCGTTCTTGAGCAAGTACAAGTACAAAATCTTATCTGTAAGACAGATGCTTGATTTAAGTACATGTTTGTTTACTGCATCAATAACGATACCGAGCGTCTTATTTGCCAAATACACTTCCTGGAAGTCTGCACGTTCGCGAATTTTGCGGATAAATACATCAAAGTACGCATCCAAATCAAAATCAGCAGCTTTCAGACCAGTTACCGCCTCGAAGGTTTCGAGCGTGGCACTCATAATCTCTTTGCGCGTAGGCTCAATAGCTGGCTTTTGAAACGGCAAGTTGAAGTGCAACAGAATTTCTTGTATATACTTGCAAATCACACGGTTTACACCCTCAAGCCTACTAATATCTTGGCCTGCTTTGTTATGATCTTCAGAGGCTTCTAAAGATAGAATCTTGAATTTCGCATCAGAAAACAACACACGCTCCATTTCAATCAGAATTTCGCGCATCGTATTCAACTCCTCCGGGTCGTCGAGTACATAACGATTGGGCTGGAAGTTTTTCTTGTTGTCGATAAATTTCAACAAGGTAGCTTTGCTATATTTTGAAGCAACAGTGTTAAAATTCAGATTCTTAATCTGCGGAATAGTCTTGTGGATCTGTGCCAATAAATGCTCATATACCTTCGTAAAAGCTTGGCTTCTGATGAAGTCTTCTACACTCCTGCATTCCCCAATCTGGCGAAGCGAGTTCTGACGCAATTTATATTCGCGCTCAGATTCACCCTCTTTACGCGCCGAACCAATAGGCTGAAACTCGAACACAGAGTTGATAGAACCACCTATTGCATTGATAGACACCCCACTCGCTTGTGGCGAAGCGTGGTAAACGGTACGCATATCGTTGATATATACACCCGGTGCTTTGTCCTTTTTTAGGCCACGCGATAGCGGATAATCAGCCAAAGTACTTTCCAAGAATTCTTGTTCGGAGTTTACCGCAAATATTTGGTTCACGATAGCTTCACTGTTTTTGTCTTT
>JBDKHP010000260.1:0-6825 GCA_039797645.1 Bacteroidota bacterium | reverse complement strand
CTGGACGAGTAGCGAAATGCTTGGTTCGCTGGCTTTTATGAAACCTCGATTGGGGGAGTTGGAGGGAATTAGCTTGCAAAGTTTTGTGCAAGATAGTTTGGATTTGATTCGTTTTTGGGACATTGTGTACCATGCGCCCAAAGGCTTTGATACACAACTGACCCGATCTAACTTTGTAGATGATGATTGGCCCGAACTACGAATGCCCAGTACCCACAAAGATTGGTCTTTTGCCCCTTTTGAGGGAATGATTTGGATGCGAAAATCGTTCGATTTGAAAGCGAATAGTTTGGGTTGCGATTTTGAAATCTTCTTGGGGAAACCGGAAATGAATTATTCTGTGTTTTTCAATGGTGTTGAAATTTGTAACACTGTGTGGAATGCGCGATTGATGCACAATTATAAGATTCCCAAAGAGTTACTCAGATCGGGAAAGAATACCGTAACGATTCGGATGGCTGCGCTATGGGGTGGCGGTGGGTTTGGCTCACTGCCCGAAGATATGTTCCTGACGAATGGTTTGGTGAAGATCGCTTTGGCGGGGATGTGGAAGTATAATATTGGGCTAGAACCACAAATTCCTGCCATTATGAATTATCAGTATTACCCTAGTTTGGTGTACAATGCGATGATTCACCCTTTGGAACCGTACAATGTACGGGGTTTTTTGTGGTATCAGGGCGAGGCGAACGATACCGCGTCGGTGCATTACCAATCGTTATTTCCTTGTTTGATTAACGATTGGCGTATTCGTTGGCAGCAGGGTATGTTGCCTTTTATTTTTGTGCAATTGCCCAATTATATGTCTGCTCACGAATTGCCGACTGAGAGTAATTGGGCGGCAATGCGTGAGGCGCAGGCTATGGCTTTGGCTTTGCCCAGTACTGCGATGGTATGTACGATTGATTTGGGCGATGCGCTTACTATACATCCGTTACGTAAAACTGAGGTGGGGCTTCGGCTGGCTTGGGCTGCTTTACGAGGGGTGTATGGTAAAAATGTGCTTGCATCTGGACCAAGTTTTGTTGGATTTTCGATTCAGGATAATTTGGCACGTGTAAAATTTAATTGTGCTGCATCTGGACTCCGGACGACAGATTCGGCTGAACTTACAGGGTTTTCTGTGGCGGGCGCTGACGGTAAGTTTTATTGGGCGAAGGCTCATATAGAGGGCGATACGGTCGTATTGTGTGCAGATGAGGTTTCTGCGCCTGTGTCAGTGCGCTACAATTGGGCTGACAACCCAAGTGGAAAATTGAGTGATTCGAGTGGTTTGCCTGCACTGCCATTTCGGACGGATAAATGACGGGGCTTTTTCTGTAGGGCCATCGGACATAGCAAAGTGCTTGTAGCGTACAAGCAGCATTGTAAATGGCATAGCCCCTACATTTTACCTAGGCTTATTCTATTACGAGCATTAGGTGGAACTCGAGCAGCTGCACCTGATGGCTGATTTGTGTTTTGATGTGACGTTGGTATTTTGCCACCTAGTTGAAGCCTAATAAGTAATACGAAAATAGTATTCTCGCAATTACACATTCAAATTTCACGAACACTTGCGTTCGTTCTCGTGATACGTTTGATGAGTCCACTCTAAACAGCCGTTTTTATATCAGAATGCGAAAATTTGTGCTGATAATCAGTTTCTTATAAATTGAAATTCTGTCAAAATGGGCTTTTTAGAGTGGACGCTTCCAGAATTGTGAAGAAATTACGAAAGTAATATGTCTCAATAAGGCAAGTATGGTTTTTTCCATTGTCATCGTAGTTGAAAGCACCATAAATAAATGTATGTCCTAATAGAGGACGCTTCACTCTGAGGTCTTTATAAAAAGAATTTTACGGACACAGTGGAGGTATAAGCGGAAATATGCGGTGTGGGGTATTTTAGGGCAAACAAAACCGCCTCGAAAATAATTTGTAAGTAGTAGATACAAAGCTTATTAAAATAAAAAACCCCTTGAACTTTTGAAGTTTCAAGGGGTAAAAGACGTACCCAGAGCCGGGATCGAACCGGCACGGCATTACACCACAGGTGTTTGAGACCAGCGCGTCTACCAATTCCGCCATCTGGGCCTTTTTGCGATGCAAAGGTATATTTTATTTTTTTTTATGCAAGTGCTCGAGGTGTTTTTTTTGTGAAATTTTATTGTGTAAACTAAGTTGTGGTTTATATTGATTGTATCTTGTTATTGATCAGTATATTGCTGTTTATTGTTGCTTTTTTTGTGCCGTATTTTTTCCAATTCTGAGGCCTAGGTGTACTTTCTTGGGGCAAATTCTGTAAATTTACATCGGGCTTCAATTCTAATCGCGCCTTTTTGTTTGGTGTTTGCTTAAACTTCTTGCTATGAAAATTAAATGGCTTAGTGCTCACAAGGATATTTTGGTGGAAGGTGGCTCGTTGAGCGGCTTGGTGGGGGAGCATCTGATGCGTAAATTGGCAGACGAAGTTCCTGTGGGTGAATTAGATAAAAGGATTGTTTCTGTAGAACAGATTGCTTTTGTAGCGCCTATTTTTAGATGGGCGTGGAATGGTTTCCATTTTTTGAATTTGGTACACGAGGCTGATATTCGTCTGGAAAATCGCTCGAATGTGTGGGTGATTAGCGCAAGGTTTTACTTTACTGAGCTTGCTGTATTGTGCTTCGTTTTTACGAGTTTACCGGGCTTGGCAATGGCCCAACATTTAATTCCACAAGCATTGGTGCTTTTTGCATTGGTATGGGTTGTGTTCTTTATTGGTGGGGTGTTTCTGGCTTTGGGCTTATTCGAGCGTTGGGTGGAAAAGACTCAGTCTGCTTTTATTGTGAAGCAGTTGGCTAAGAGGATTTAGATCGGTAGTTGTGCGGGCTGTTTGTTTGGTTCGGTGTTTTTGCTTTGGGGTTTACGGTGTGTTTTGTTGTGTCGGCTTTGTTTCGTGGCTTGGCTTTCGTGCTTGGTTGATGGGCGAAGCTTTTGGGAACTTTCGAGTTTTTGAGGCTGGCGTGGGATTGAAAAACAGCAGGCACGGTCTAGCCCGGATAGTAGCGGTAGCCCACAGCTTTTTGGGGCGACGATTGCGGATGTTTCAGCGACCTGATTGCGCTGCGCGATGTGCAAGTGTCGCCAGTTGATTTCGCCCAAAAAGCGAGGACTACAAGCGGATAGCCGGAAGCCGCCCTGGGATTATTTGTTTGGCGGCAGCTCCTAATCTTTATTTTTTTGTTTTTTATTGGCCGTGCTTTTTTGTATTCTGGTTTTAGCTATTTATTTTTTTTGGATATATGAGGGTTGTTATTCAACGTGTTGCACGCGCTTCTGTGCGGATTGAGGGTGCTTTGGTTGCTTCGCTGGGAAAGGGACTGTTGGTGCTTTTGGGCATTGAAGAGTTGGATACGACGGAGGATATTGGTTGGCTGGTGGGGAAGGTGGCTAAAATGCGGATCTTCTCTGATGCGGCGGGTTTGATGAATTTGGCGGTGGGTGATGTGGATGGTAATGTGTTGGTGGTGAGTCAATTTACGCTTCATGCGGCTACGAAGAAGGGTAATAGGCCGTCGTTTATTCGGGCTGCTCGGCCTGAACTGGCAGTGCCTTTGTATGAGGCTTTTTTGTTGGCTTTGGAGACGGAGTTGGGCAAACGGGTGGAACGGGGTGTGTTTGGGGCGGATATGCAGGTGGATTTGTGTAACGATGGCCCGGTGACGATTGTAATGGATTCTAAAAATAGGGAATAATGACTATTAGAGAGGCGCAGGATAGAATTGATGCGTGGATTGCCGACCATGGAGTGCGGTATTTCAACGAGCTGACGAATATGGCGATGCTTGCGGAGGAGGTGGGGGAAGTGGCGCGGATTGTGGCGCGAAGGTATGGGGAGCAGTCGGAGAAAGAATCGGATAAGGGTTTGGACTTGGGCGATGAATTGGCCGATGTGCTGTTTGTGTTGCTCTGTCTGGCGAATCAGACGGGGGTGGATATGACGGCGGCTTTTGACCGTAATTTGGATAAAAAGACTTCGCGGGATGCGAATCGACATAAGAACAACCCCAAGTTGACTTAGGGGCTTTTGATTTCTGATTTTAAATGACTCGAACAATGATTGTACTTACTGGAGCTGCTGGTTTTATTGGTAGTAATATTCTGACGTGTTTGAATTATCACGGCTATAGGGATGTTGTGTTGGTGGACGATTTCTCGAAGGAGGCTAAATTGCCGAATTATGAAGGGAAGGAGTTTTCGCAACTGGTTAATCGGGATGTGTTTGTTGATTGGATTGTGGAGAACCATCGGTTTATTCAGATTGTGATTCATATTGGGGCTAGAACGGATACGGCTGAGTTTGATGTAGCGGTGTTTGATGCGCTGAACTTGAATTATTCTAAGGCTGTTTGGCTGAAATGTGTGGAGTTTGGTTTGCCGCTCATCTATGCTTCGTCGGCGGCGACGTATGGTTTGGGTGAGTTTGGGTATGAGGATTCGCATGAGATTGTGGGTTCGCTGAAACCGTTGAACCCGTATGGTGACTCGAAGAACGATTTCGACAAGTGGGCTTTGGCTCAGGAACGTAAGCCTTATTTCTGGGCTGGACTGAAATTCTTCAACGTGTATGGCCCGAACGAGTATCACAAGGGGCGTATGGCTTCGGTGGTGTTTCATTCGTTTTTGCAGATTCGCGAGACTGGGGCGATGAAGTTGTTTGAATCGCATCGACCTGATTTTGCGCATGGTGAACAAATGCGCGATTTTATCTACGTGAAAGATGTGGCGAATATTATTCTCTTCCTGATGGAAACTCGTAAGGATTCGGGTATTTACAATGTGGGTACTGGCGAAGCTCGGAGTTTTAGGGATTTGACAAGGGCAACTTTCGATGCGATGGGAGTGACTGAGAATGTGTCGTTTGTGCCGACTCCGGTGGATATTCGGGATAAGTATCAGTATTTCACGGAAGCTAATATGCAGAAATTGAGGGGTATTGGCTACGATACCCCGTTTACGAGTTTGGAGGATGCAGTGCGCGATTATGTGCAGAATTACTTGTTTTATTCGCGCTTCAACTAAGGAACGTGTACCAATAACTGAGGGACAAGCCCTGATGTCTGCAACAGACTTCAGGGCTTTCGTCGTTATTGTCTGATGCCGTCGAGTATGCGGCGGATGTCGTTGGCTTGTGTCATGAGTTTGCGTATTTCGTCGATGTTGCCTTCTTCTATCAGTTCTTTGAAGAGCTGGAGGTTTTTGATGTAGGCATCTAGCGCAGTACTGAGCTGGGGTGCGTTTTGTTTGAAGATGGGCGCCCACATGTCGGGAGAGCTTTTGGCCAAACGTACGGTGGAGGCAAAACCTGTACTTGCCATGTCGAAGATGCGCTCTTCGTCTTTTTCAATTTCGAGAACTGTAAGACCTAATGTGAAGGAGCTTATGTGCGATATATGGGATACATAGGCAATGTGTCGGTCGTGATCTTCGGGCGACATGTAGAGTATGTTCATTTGGAGTATTTCGTACATTTTAAGTACGACGTCGAGTGAATCGCTGTGGCTTAATTCGCGCTCGCAGATTACGGTTTTTTTGTGGGTGAAAAGGCCATGAATGGCAGCTTCTGGGCCGCTGTTTTCGGTACCAGCCATCGGGTGTGCTGCTACGTAAGCTCCGCGTCGGGGGTGTTCGGCGGCTACTTGGCAAATACCCGATTTGGTAGATCCCATATCGGTAAGCGTGCAGTTTGCTGGCATGTGATTCAGTATATAAGGCAACAACTTACGTGCGGCATCTACGGGGATGGCCATAATGATGAGATCCGATTTAGAAACCGCTGTGTCGAGGTCGTTGGCTTCGTCGATAATACCCAGCTTGAGGGCTGTTTGTACGTGTTTTGGATTTGCATCGACACCAATAATGTGGGTCTGGAATCCTTTGAGTCCTAAGGCTACGGATCCGCCTATAAGCCCAACGCCTATGATGGTAATATTCATTTGTATTTGTAATTTACGCTAAAGTTCAAGGTTGGAGTGTGTTTCGTAGAAAAAAAAAGCCGCTCCTATGTAGGGGCGGCTATAACGAATGCCAATTTATTAATCCTTTTGGCTATTTTTTGCTTCGATAGAAAGCGTTGCGTGGGGTACTGCCATTAATCTTTCTTTGGCAATAAGCACACCTGTTTCACGACAAATACCGTAGGTTTTGTTTTCGATGCGCACAAGTGCCGATTTTAGGTGCTGAATAAACTTGGCTTGTCGTTGTGCTAGTTTGCCAGCCTCTTCTTTAGATAACACGGCTGCACCTTCGTCCATAAGCTTGAAGGTTGGCGAGGTATCTTGCGTGTCGTTGTCTTCTTGGTGCGTTATGGCATTGCGAAAGAGTTCGAAATCTTCTTGTGCTTTATCAATTTTTTTGAGAATTAATTCCTTGAAATCCTGGAGTTCAGCTTCGGAATATCGGGTTTTCTCAGACATAATCTTTGTTGTTACGTTAATTAAAATACTTAAGACACTCTCTGTATTGTCTAAAACTCGCTGAATTTAGCTTCGTGGCTCGTGGCCAAGGGAAGCAGCCTTATCCAAGCTTATAATCGTGTTTCGTAAATCAATGCACCACAGTCAAGTACGTATGCCCAAAGGTCTGTGCGGACATTTTTGTTTGTTGCACCACTGCAACATAGATCCTAGCTTTTTACCAATTTACTTGGGTTCGTAATCTTGCAAAGCATTAAAACTTACTTACACTTTGTATGTATTTATTCAACAAAAGAGAGTCCATAATAACAAGAAACCAGTGCATAAGCCCTGGTTTCGTACACGTGTTTGTTAGTTTTTAGAGATTCTAATTAACGTACGAATC
>JBDKHP010000259.1:0-4002 GCA_039797645.1 Bacteroidota bacterium | reverse complement strand
GGCTAGACCGTGCCCCACTTTCCAAACCCACGCCGTAACCACGCCATACCGACACTTTCAGTTGGCCTACGGCCATGTGGCAACTTTACGAGATCAGAACTGGCCCATTACCAATTGAACCCAGCAAGTAAGTTGGCACAATATCCTGCATTCAAACGGAGCAGTATCTTAGCCCAAGGTAGCGCAATGGCCTCTCAAAATGTTGAAATGTAGCAATCCGGACCGACACTTAATCCCCTATTCCAAATCAGAATTCAACCAAGAGGTGGCAACCAGGGCGCGAGTTGGAATATCAATGCTACCCACAACGCAGGGTTTCGGCAGTCACCACGGGTAGATAACGGCAAACGGGGAGGAGAACAAAGCCACATGGCCACCGGCCAACCATCAGTATTGCCCCGCGCACTTACGGCGTTACAAACGCAGCTGCCGCTACAACTAGCCCGGATCGCAGCAAGTAGCCCTTGCCGTGCAAGAGCCGCCGTTCGTGCTCAGGCCAAATTGAAAAACGCAAGCTGCCAAGTGATATCGTCTCCGCGAGGCTACAGCTAAGAGCCGGTAGCCGCCCTTACAAATCCGGTTGCGCTACCGCTCCAAATCCTTATTTTTCTTTTTTTCTTTTTTTTTAACGTCTGTGGGGTTTGCCTAAAATTTTGTGTGTTGCGGCGGAGGTGTTACCTTTACCGCAAATGTTTTACAATGGAAATATCTACGCTTTATTCTCTTTTCCTGAAATATCCGTCGGTTTGTACGGACAGCCGAAAGGCCCAAGCTGGAAGTATTTTTTTCGCACTCTGTGGTGAATCGTTCAACGGCAATTTGTACGCACAAACCGCCTTGGATGCGGGCTGTGCGTATGCCGTAGTGGACGACGAAACTTTGGCCGAAAACAAGGGTATGATTCTGGTGCCCAATGTGTTGACTTGTTTGCAAGAGTTGGCGCAATACCACCGACGTATGCTCAACATTCCGGTGTTGGCAATTACGGGGAGCAACGGAAAAACGACAACGAAAGAACTTGTGAGAGAGGTTGTTGCGAAAAAATTCGAGGTGGTGGCTACGGTGGGCAACTTAAATAATCATATCGGTGTGCCACTTACTTTGCTTTCGGCAAAGGCTTCTACGGAGTTTTTGGTGGTGGAAATGGGAGCTAATCACCCGAACGATATTGCGGAACTTTGCGCAATTGCGGAACCGAATTTCGGAATTGTGACGAACGTGGGCAAGGCGCATTTGGAGGGTTTTGGCTCGTTGGAGGGTGTGATGCGGGCGAAGGGTAAGCTTTTCGAGTGGTTGTTTGACCATGATGGGCTTGCTTTTGTGAATCTCGATAATGAACTTATTCTGAGCATGTTAATGCATCAGAAAACTTCAGGATACGGTGTGTCTGATTCGGCAGACTGCTCGGGTGTATTGCTAGATTCGGCAGACGGATATTTGGCTGCCCATGTAATTGTGCGTGCGCCCAATGCGCCGTCGGCAGAATTGCTCGATATTCAGACGGCTTTGGTGGGTGGCTATAATTTCGAAAATCTGCTGGCGGCGTGTGCAGTGGGTTCGTTTTTTGACGTTCCGCCCAGGGCTATTAAAGAGGCTGTGGAGGCTTATCGGCCTTCAAATAATCGGTCGCAAATTGAAGTTACCGCAAAAAACCGCGTCATTAAGGATGCCTACAATGCAAACCCATCGAGTATGCGGCTGGCTATTGAGAATTTTGCGAAGAGTTCGTTTGCCAATAAAGTGCTGATTCTGGGCGAAATGCGTGAGGTTGGCGATTTTAAAGCGCGTGAACATTCTGAAATTATGGATTTGATTGCGTCCTACGAATGGTATGCTGTGTTTTTGGTGGGCGAGTCTTACGGGCAAGGAAGCGATCGGTTTGTATGTTTCGAGAATACGCCTGCCTTGGTTGGGTATTTGCAAACCAAGCCGTTGGAGGCTTGTACGGTGCTTGTGAAGGGTTCGCGGGGTGTAAAACTGGAACTTTGTTACCCAGAATTGTAAATTTTACCGTTTAAATCTCTGTTTGATATGAAAATACGTGTTGGTTTTGGATACGATGTGCATCGGTTGGTTGTGGGCGAAACGCTTTGGCTGGGTGGTATTTTACTGGATCACACTAAGGGTACGCTGGGGCATTCGGATGGCGATGTGCTGATTCATGCGATTTGCGATGCTTTGTTGGGTGCAGCAAATTTGCGGGATATTGGGTTCCATTTTCCGGATACTTCGGCAGCACTGAAGGGCATCGATTCAAAGATTTTGTTGCGCCAGACCTTGGAACTTATTCGGGCAAAGGGTTACGAAATTGGGAATATAGATTCCACAATTGCTGCCCAACAACCGAAGTTAATGCCGCATATTCCACTCATGCAATCTACGCTCGCTGAGGTACTTGGCATTGATTTGGATGATATTGCAATCAAGGCCACAACCACCGAAAAGTTGGGCTTTGTGGGTACGGAAGACGGTATCGCAGCGTATGCAACGGTGCTGATTTCGCGGATCTAATACTTGCCCCAACTCCTTGTAAGTTGGGGCAAATTCTACTCTTTCTGATTGGTTTGTGCATTGTATTGCGAGGGCAATACGCCGAATTCTTCGCGGAAGTAACGTGCAAAATATTTGGGGTTATTAAACCCGACTTCGTAGGCTATTTCAGCCACATTCATCTGGCTTTTCATCAGCAAGTTGGCAGCGCGTTTCATACGAATTGTACGAATGAATTTGATGGGACTTTTGCCTGTGAGTGCCAGTACTTTTTTGTAAAAATGCACCCTACTCATGCCAAGTTCTCGGCTCAATTCTTCCACCGAAAATTCAGTGTTGGCCATGTTTTTCTCGACGATCTCGATTGCTTTGTGTAGCATTTTTTGGTCGAGGGGCATTATTTCAATCTCACTTGGAGCAATGTCAATTTGTCCGGAGAACCGAGATTGTAATTTTTTGCGTTGTACTATTAGGTTTTTGATGCGAGCCTCAAGCAACTCGAAATTAAATGGCTTGGTAATGTAATCGTCGGCTCCAGCCGCCAAGCCTTGCTGCTTTTGCTTGTCGGCACTCTGCGCTGTGAGTAAGATTACGGGTATGTGGGAACACCGACTATCGTTTTTTACCCGGTGGCAAAGGGTATTTCCGTCGAGCAGCGGCATCATGATGTCGCTCACAATAAGGTCGGGAAGGTGCTCGCAGACCATCTCCCAGGCACGTTCTCCGTTGTCGGCCTCAATTATTTTGTAGTGCGCCTTAAAGTTGTCTTTTAAGTAGAATCGGAAGTCGTCGTTGTCGTCCACCAACAGGAGCACGGGGCGTTTTTTTAATTTGGAGTTGTCGTTCTCATCGGTCATTTCGCTCAGCGAATCGTATTCTTGCGAGAGCTCCTCATCGAAAATAGGGAAGTCCACATCTGGTACCGGTTCTTGAATAGGCATTTCGGCGGAATACTTTATGGGCAGAATTACGGTAAAAGTACTCCCCACATTTTCTTCGCTTTCAAGGTTAATCTTGCCCTCCATAAGTTCAACATAGGCTTTTACCAGAGACAAACCAATGCCACTCCCTTGGTTTACAAATTGTTTGTGGGTGTCCAGTTGTGTGAATCGCTCAAAAATGGCTTGTTTCTTTTCGGCCGGTATTCCAATTCCCGTATCCTGAATTTCTATCACAATATGCGGAACCGTGTCGATCACAATGCTCGAGATAATAAGCTTTACAGAACCCCCACTCTGCATAAATTTGAAGGCGTTAGAAAGTAGGTTGAAAAGTATTTTCTCGAGTTTGTCGTGGTCGAAAAACGCTTGAATACTCTCGGTAAACGAACTGAACTTAAGCGCGATTCGCTTTTTGTCAGCCAAATCGGTAAAGGATAGGGCAATCTCGCGTATAAAGCTAATATATTCACCCTCTGTGGGACAGTGTTTTAATTCCTGAAATTCGAGCTTCCGAAAGTCGAGAAGTTGGTTGGCCAAATAGAGCAGTCTTTTGGCGTTACGGTAGATTGTG
>JBDKHP010000258.1:0-6683 GCA_039797645.1 Bacteroidota bacterium | reverse complement strand
AATATACGGCAAAACACATCAAATTTACATACATGACCTAATACGACATTTCTTGCTAAAAATAACAGCACCTCAATGGAATACTAACAATCTTCGGGTTCTTTCTTATTTACGCAGGTATTAAATCTTTCGGCAACGATTCCGAAGAGGAAAAAGATTTTAGCAACAATCCTGGCGTAAGGCTCATAAAGCTCTTCTTTCCACTTTCAGAAAAATTCGATGGAGGTAACTTTTTTACGCGAATCAATGGTAAACGCTTCGCCACCATGCTACTGGTTGTTGTAGCAGTTATAGAATTTACCGATCTTATATTTGCGGTAGATTCAATCCCTGCAATCTTCACTGTGTCGCAAGATCCGTTTGTGCTTTATACCTCCAACATCTTCGCCATACTTGGCCTTCGGAGCCTTTACTTTCTGTTGGCCAACATGATGAGCTATTTTAAATATCTTCACTATGGTCTGGCATTTATTCTTACCTTCATTGGTATCAAAATGGTAATCGCCCCATTTTTCCACATTAGCTCTCAAGTATCCTTGCTGGTTGTAGCAGTTTTTTTAATTGCAGCCGCAGGCTATTCTGTAATAAAACGCGAGCCAGAGTCCGCGCAATAAACCACAAACCCGAGGTGAAACACGCTTTCACCTCGGGTTTCTCCCTTTCCTGTTAGAAATATAATAAAGATCGTGTTGGGATTCCGCTTCCAATCCTTTTTTTGCACTCTGCGATTTTTTTTGTTCGTGGAGTTTAGTTCCCTAGTCCTTTGAGAATACCTTTGATAGCACCTTTGGCATTCTCCATTTCTTCTCGTTCTTCGTCGGTCATGTTCTCTTGGTTTTCTGGAGCCATCTGGTCAACTTTTTTGAACTTAATTTTTGAGGGGACTGTGAAAACTGATACAGGAACAGCTTCACCAGCACCAAAACGGCTTACGGTAAGGCCTACTTCCCTACCCATTAGGTTTATGAGGCTTTTTAGTGAGTACGATTTATAAGCCCAAATTTTACCCATGGGGCCTTCCCAAATTTCGCACATTTTGCCATCGACCATTTCCGTGCCTTTGCGTTCGTATTGTAGGTTTGCCATTGCTTTTTTGCCGAACGATTCCCAATCCTTGGTCGAATTGGCCAGATCTTCTATAATTTCATCGTGGGTTACAGTGCCTTGGGTTTCGCCTTCATTCCAAGTATATACATCGAGCCCCACGCGCAACATGTGTACTGTGGATTTCTGCTTAAAACCAAAAACTTTTATTTCGGTATTCGTAATATGGTATTCGTTTGCGCCCCAGTCGTTCCATTTCCAGATTTCAGTACCTGTTGTACTGCCCGAATAGACGAATTCAATTACACCACTTTTATCGGCAAAACGTTTCAGGTTTTGTGCTTGCATCCCGAGTGTGAGCAATACGCCCAAGATAATTACAATTGCTTTTTTCATTGGTTGGTTTAGGTTTAATGATGTATTGGTGATTTATATTGTAAGCTTAAACGCATCTAAAACGTACAGAACCTATGTTTGTTACACGCTTCAAATGCGTCAGAATGAATTGATACAGCTAAATTAGTGATCTATTTATTTTCGGGCAAATGTTTATATGCCCGTTTTACGTGGGGCTATTTTAAGCTCGCGTAATCGTTGTAACTGGTCTGTTTTCGGTCAACAATTGCACAATTTACTCACGCTTGCCTCCCAATTATTTCGGTATAGCAAAACGTACCGATTTTATTCAAAATGAGAGTTTTTGAAATTTAGCTTTGCCTATTTATTATAGACTCCCGAGCTTCGTAATTAAGCTACCTTATTTCGTCGATATTTCGTTTCCGCCTTAGCTGTGCTACTGATGGCAGTAAAGCAAAACATCGGAAGCCGCAAGATTTTACGAAAATCATATTTATCCGTCAGTAGATGGCCTTACAGTTTACACCAAGGCATCTGTTTTTGTTGTTTGTGTGCTTCGTTTGTTCTCAATTCGTAGAAAAAAAAGAGGTACAAGCAATGCCGCACCTCTTCTTTAAATCTTATTCAACCGACGAATCTCATTTATTTCTTTATAAGCTTTATTTCTTTTTTCCAGTCCGAAGTATTGGAGTTTATCCGAAGTAAATACACCCCAGGTTTTAACTCTTCCGATGCATTTTGAATATGCCACTCGATTGAATCGCTCCCTACTTGGAACATTCGATTTGCGATCGTTTCAATGCAATTGCTTTGTATATCGAACAATTCGATGCGTAATTGTAGTATGTTGGCAAGCTTTAGCTCCAGCTTGAAGCTGTCGGTAAACGGATTCGGGAAGCAGTTTATAGCAACTGCTTCGGTAGTGTTTTGTATGTTTTCATTTGCCGAAACTCCATCGGATACGGTTTCGGAAGTTGCGGAATTGTCGGCATTGAACACAACTACGCGATACGCAACAGACGCAGCAACGCTGAGAATGTCGGTATAAGTGGTGGTGTATTTGGGTAGCGTCGTAAGGAGTTCGTACTTGCCGCCGTTGAGCGAACGCATAATTTTGAATCCGGACTCGCTGGCGAAACTGTCGATCCAATCGAGTTTGTAAGAAGATCCTGTTATTTTAGTAAGTTTCAGCCCCGTAAAACCATAGGCATACTCAATGCTGTTGAGGTATTTTTCGAGGTTTGTGTAGCCGTCTGCACCAATTGTTTTACCATCGTTCGGATTGCTGCGAGAGTGTCCGTGGGAATCTTCCCAAGCATCCGGCATTCCGTCGTGGTCGGTATCGGCGGGTGCTGGTGCGCTTGCCAATTCGGGCCATCCGCCAACATCGTTCTGAGAATCAATCATACCACAGATTTTAGACATATCCGGAACGGTTTTGTTTTGTTTGTAGGTAGCGCCTTCGTAGGTCGCCGTACCTGAACGGGTGTCGGCAATGATACGGGTATCTACGATGTCGCGTTTGGGTAGCGTTGCGCCCGCATTTGCGAGTACAGAATAATAGGCGTCGGTGGCATTTTGTTCGTCTATCGCCATTGCTTGCCATGGTTGCGCAAGTTTCATTCCAGCGAGATATGCAGTACCGTCCTGAGCTTGCACGCCACCATTCCAGTTATCGTTGCTAACTTTCAGGCTGCCATCCAATACATTGTTTGCGATGTACCATTTGCCATAATCGGCTGCAAGGTTGCGGCTGCTAGGGTTCGCAATACGCTCTGCAACACCTACACCTGTTGCTGGGCCTGGCTTGTAATAGTTGGCTACCAAATTGATGTTGGAAAAAATACGCTGAGGGTCGCCTACTTGCACTTGTTCGCCGCCATAGGTGCTGTTGTAGCCCCAATTGTAAATTACATTGTTGCGAAAGTCGAAGTTACCACAACCCGATGCCACACGTGGGTTGCGGCTGGAATGGTGGGCTAAGATATTGTGGTGGTAGGTGCTGTAATCCGAACCCCAAATACCACCATAACCGTGGGCGCCTTTTGCGTGTTTGGAATTGTACATACTCTCTGAGATTAAACACCATTGCACGGTGATGTTCTCGCAATGGTAAACCGACATGGTTTCATCTACGCTCCAACTTGCCGATACGTGGTCGAGTACCAAATTTTTCACATATCTGCACGAAACCGCGTCCGATTCGCCCCCAGTTTCGTTGCCAAATCGCACTCTTAGGTAGCGAATAATCACTTCATTGGCTCCAATTACCAGTGGGTAATCTCGTAGGCAGATACCATCGCCAGGAGCAGTTTGGCCGGCAATGGTAATATTGGGGTTGGCAATTTTAAGCTCTTTGGCAAGTTTAATTGTACCCGAAACCCGAAACACAACCGTACGTGGACCAGGGGCCTCTACCGCAGCCCGAAGACTCCCCACACCCGCATCGTTCAGATTCGTAACTTCGTACACCGTCCCCCCACGTCCACCCACGGTAAATTTTCCGTAACCTTCAACTCCCGGAAAAGCTAATTGTGTTTGCGAAAAACTCTGTAATTGCACAAAACCAAGCACCAGAAGCCAAGTAACTTTAATCATTCGTATATTCATAGCAACATATATTTATGTGGAATTTACAGGACGAAACAGCACGTACCTCGATAAAAAACGTGCAAACAAGGATTATTTTACAAAAATACACAAAACACGAGTGTCTAAATTCGCCAATAATTCCGAAAATGGTAAAACCCCCAGAAAAACCAAAAAATCCCATTTTACAGTCAATTTACACCACAACGAAATTCAAATTCGTAGATTCCACATTCATTTAAGCACAATTTTGTCCCGCTATATGTATCTTTGCCGCACCTACCACATCCAGTTTCGCACCACAAACAACCCAAACACCTTGTCCCAACGAGCACGCACAAAGGTCAGGGTTTCCAGACAACACATACAATACAGCTATATGACACTAAAAAGAACGAATGCATATTTTGTAACAATAACCACATTATTGCTCGCTTTGCTCACCGCAATGTCGCCATTTGCTATCGACACCTATTTGGCTGCAATGCCAACGATGGCTACATTTTTTGGCGTGGGCATCAATAAAATAGAAATATCGCTTACCATTTACTTTTTGGGTTTTGCCTTGGGCAATTTCTTCGGCGGGCCACTTTCCGATTCCTTTGGTCGCAAACCGATAGCCCTCACAGGCATAGCCCTCTACCTCATCTCGGCGCTGTTAATCACCCTAACCAAGCAAATTGAAATGTTGTGGTTATTCCGTTGCATACAAGCCTTTGGCGGTGGTTTTGCCTCCGTAACAGCCATGGTATTCGTCCGCGATTGGTTCACCGGCAAGCAGGTCGCCAAAATGGCGACACTTATCGGCATGATAATGATGTTTGCCCCCTTGGTTGCCCCCGTCGTCGGTACATTTCTGTTAGAACTCGGCTCGTGGAAATACATTTTCTATTTCCTTACCATCTACGGAACGGTACTCTATATCGTTTTTGGCACCCAAATGCCCGAATCGCGCCCCAAAGAGCTGATAACCAAACAGCTCACATTACAGCAACTGATTGGCAAATACACCCTCTTTTTCTCCAACCGCAAAGCAGTGATGTTGCTCCTCGCCACAGCATTTTCTATGGCCGGAATGTTCACCTTCATTACCAGTTCCTCATTTATGTATCTGGAATACTACGGTTTCAGTCGCACGATATTTCCACTACTTTTCGGGGCGAACGTAATTCTGAATGTTGTATTTTCACTCTCCAATACCCTGTTACTCAAACGCTTCGAACCCATTACGATGCTCCGAATTGGCCTGAGCGCACAGCTCGTAGCAGGCATCGTCTTGCTGATAGCCGTACACATGGCACACCCTCCGTTTTTCGTAGTTTTCAGTTCCATTGTATTGTACATCGGCAGTTTGGGAATGGTATTTGGCAACAGCACAGCACTGATACTCAATTTAGTACCCCAGGTAAGCGGCTCGGCCAATGCCATGATCGGTGTCACCCGTTTCGTAATCAGTTTCATCGCCGGAACTATACCCGCAATCCTCCATACAGGCACGCTGTTGCCCATCGGAATTACGATTCTGATGTGTACCCTCGTTGGCAATCTGTTTTTCTACCGTTACCGTAGCCTTACCAATTCAACTTCTGATACAATCACCGCTTGCTAAACCAGCCCGAAACAAAAAAAATAAAAATAAAGATAAGGAGCGGGAGCTAAACTTTTCAAAAATAGGGCTGCTGCCGGCTATCCGCTTGTAGTCCTCGCGTTCGGGTACGAAATCAACTGGAAACCTTTATATTTCAGTCGAATCGTGTCAGTTTGCTGACACCGCATCACACCGCTGTGGGCTACCGCTACTATCCGGGCTAGGCCGTGCTTGCTGTTTTTCAATTCCACGCCGTAAGTACCCAGGGCAAACCAATCAGTTGGCCTACGGCCATGAAGCGTTATCGAACTCCAAGCCTTCGGCTTGCCTAGAAATCCCAACTACCTACACAACAACACGTAAGGATGCCGACATTCCGTCTGTAACGATGCTACAGGAATCCTGAAAAGACGGTATTGAAAATAACGAATTACTTCTGTTACATTGGTTTAGTTATCCGATTGTAAATCGGCAATTCTTTGAACCTCTTGAAGCGAAATGCCAAGTTCTTCAGAAATCTCATTCAAATCGACACCCATTGCAATGAACCGTTTTATGAGTTTATGGATTCTGGCAGCCGCAATAGTCGCTTTTTCTTTCGCTTCTAGTGCTTCTTGTGCTGCTTTTTCTTGCGCCTCGATTTTTGCGCGTCGTTCGGATTCAATTAAGTGCATTAGCTTGTTTTCGGCCTCTGCCAAACCTTCTGCTTTGCCCGCTGCCAAACCTTCTGCCAAACCTTCCGCTTTGCCCGCTACCAAGCCCTCTGCCAAGCCCTCTGCCAAGCCCTCCGCTTTGCCTTCGGCGCGAACACCTTCATCGTAGCGTTTGGTTTTTTCGTAAAACTCTTCTTCTTTCTGAATGTATTCCCACTCATTGGGGTCGCTGGCTTCTACTCGTAATCGGCGTATCACTTCGCGCAAGACTTCGTCTTTTTCAAACTCAGTATAGGCAAATTTATCCTGAATTCTTGAGAGTGTTTTTTGTGCTAACTCAAACCAGACTTTATATTTTGTAAATTTTGGGTTTTTTACAATATTGGGCTGGAAAGCATAGATGAGCCGGTTGGTGGACATCCACTGTATATTCTTGCTGTTATTCTGTAAGA
>JBDKHP010000257.1:0-4661 GCA_039797645.1 Bacteroidota bacterium | reverse complement strand
GGGTTAAGCTTCCTCAACGAAGATTCCATACGCATTCTGGCCAATTACGACATGGGCAAGCAGCATCTCGAATCGCTCCGCCAACGACTCTACTCCTACCGCACCCAACTAGAATGGCCTGCCGACGAAACCACCCGCAACCAGTTCGAGAACATACTCAAGCTCCTTTTTAATTTTGCCTCACAGCATATTCTCGATTATTTCAGCACCATACGCGCCGAGTTTGCCAACTGGATACTCCACAAACAAGACCCATACCTGAGTGAAATAGCCCGCAATTACTTCGATCAGCTCTCCGAAATCTTCGAAAATCACCTTGCCCAAACCTCCCCACCCTCGCCCATTGCCGAGTGGGAGAAACGCATCGTGTTCGACGAACGCATCAGTACCGCCGAAATGAGCGAACTCAAAAAAGTATTTGTAAACACACGCTTCCTCAAAAAAACCGTACTCTTAGCCTACAACGAAACCGACATAAACCTACTCGAAATTCCCGAACGAGGAATCTGGGTCACAAAAATTGGCTCAGTACGCGATTTCGACCACTACCGCATAAGCCTCAACACCGTACACGGCAAGCATTTCGACCTACACTTTATGCTCGCCCCCGTACTACGCACCCCCCATGGCATGGAAACCGTATATTGGCACGCCGCAATTGCCTCGCACCCCTACGCATCCAACAGCCTACCCGGCCTAGGCTGCCATTCCGTACAATACGGCGCACTGGCCACACGCTTCGTAAGCGACCTCAACGTATCCGAAAAAATACGCGGCTTCGCTGGCCTGCACAACTCCCTAGGCTTCCTACGCAAGCCCTCCGAAATGCGCAAGCTATACGTAAAAGGAATGTCCGAGATATTCAACGTATGGCACCACAGCGGCTACCGCATCGTACCCGGCAACATAACCCCGAGCAACGTCGTGGTACCCGAACTCGACTACCTCGACAGTGCCATCCTCATATCCATCGCAGGGCACCACCCCTACACCCAACCCAGCGATTTATTCGAACCATTAGTGGTCAATTTCTTCACCAAAGTTGTAGCCTTCTACCCTTGGGTACGCTATCAGATACAACTCTCGTGGGTATTCGACGCAGCCCGTGAAGTACTCAACCCAGCAGTCGTGGCCAATCTGCTCGAAAAACTACACGAAGAACTCAAGCAAAAAGACGTCTGTTACCTCGACGAATCCCTGCTCGAAGCCCTCGAAATACACCTACAATCGGCTGCCAAACAATTCTACGTACCCCTGCCGCTCTTCAACGCAATAGACAAATACGACGAATGGCGACAACTAAACCCCATGGCCACCTACGCCGCCAAAGAAGAAACAATATGGGAACTAGCCGACCTCTATAAACTGCACAACCTGCCCGAAATAGGCCGTTTCTATATGTACCGTATGACGTACTTCGCCGAAACCACCCCCGAAATAGCCGAAGCCTTCGACCTTTTGCTCCATAAAATGAACCTCGCACCCAGCACCCAAGCCACCCGTTTCATCGAGCTATCACTGCTACAAGAAGCCATCGGAAGCAGCGAAGACTTACAAGTATTCAGCAAAATGGTATTCCCCCGAATGCAACAACGCGAGCGATTCGACATCCTCAAAATTGGCGCAAAACAAAAAGAAGAGATCATCGTACTCTCCTACATTTCCGACAAAAAAGGCAATATCTACACCATGCGTGCCCCCATCGAAGCCCGCGAAATTGGCCAATTATACCACCTTTTTTACGAAGAAAACTACCCAAAATCCATCTCCGAAATGGATCAGCATTTTGTCGTTCTCGACAGCCAAGACCGCGTAATTGGCGGACTCTGCTACATACCCCTCGACCACCACGTGGTACTCCTCGACGGCGCCGCAGTATCCCACCAACTCAAAGGCCGTGGCATCGGTTCGGCCATGATCGAAGCCTTCTCCACCCGAATGTCGGCACTTGGCATAGTAGCCATCAAGGCCCACTTCCTACGCGGAAATTTCTACCTAAAACTCAATTTTAAGGTCGATAAAAAATGGGGAGCTTTGGTTAAATTCCTAAGTTAAACTGCACAAAGGGCTTCGTGTAACACCCACCACACGAAGCCCATACCCCACCCGAAAACAAAAAACAAAAAAAAAGAATTAGAATTAGGAGCGGGAGCAAAACTTTTCAAATAAGCCCCGCTGCCGGCTATCCGCTTGTAGTCCTCGCTGGAGGGTACGAAATCAGTAGGCAGCTTTAGATTTTCAATCCAAACACCTCATTAACTGAAACTTACGCTCGCCAGCTGTGGGCTACCGCTACTATCCGGGCTAGGCCGAACACTTCCATTTCAAACCCACGCCGTAGGTACCCTAGGCCAGCACTTTACCTTGGCCTGCGGCCATGTAGCACTTAGTTTTTCCCAGTATTTCCCATAACGACAATCAAGGCAGGCACAATTCCCCCCACAATTTAACTTTGTTTGACACAATATACATATATTTATATATGTAATAGTTTGTATATTTGGCAACACTTTGGCAGTACGGTTTTCAAGCTAAAACTCAATTTGGCTAGGCTGTGAAATTAGGGAACTGCGCAAATTGTCACTTAATTTGAGATTGATATGAAAACGTTTGAGTTTAAGAAGTTAGAAATCAGAGAAGAAGGCAGTTGGTTGCAGCGTCAGTTGCGCTCAGCACACGTACGAAAAACAGCCTTGTTTGCTGTGATTGGTGCTGCCGTTGGCTACATTATGTTCTTTGCCTCGCACAATATGGATTCGCACTTGCTTTGGAGCGATGAGGCTTTTAAAAATGTGATGATGGGTGCGGCTTTTGGCGTGTTTATCACCAACAGCCCTTGCGCCAGAGGTAAGTGCTAGGGCTTCTCGTTCGTTTCTTTGGCGTAAAACCTTTGCGCTAAAGAAACAGCGAATACAGGAGCACGCTGATACGCATACTTTAAAAGTTTGCTCGCTTACCAAATTGCGCCACGCTGCCCCCAGAGTTCAACGAACCACGTAATAAGCACCCTGCAGGCGACAAGGTCTGAGAACCACTTCCGTGCTGAATTGTAAGGTCGGACAGGCTATCTATTATGCTCAGTCCTCCTTGTTTATCAGTGTAATATAGGGTTCTTTACCCGCAAATACAATTGGCAATTTAATTATTTGGGTTATTTTGTTATCAATTAGTTCCATGTAATATTTATTCTTGTCAATTTGCGATTTTGCTTCATTTATCTTACTGTCTATTTTTTTATTAAAACTCTCATTATCATCTGTAGTGTTTCTAACAATCTGTTTAATTTCAATTACAATTCCGTATTTAGATTTATCATGCGGTATTAATAAAATATCATATCTACCTGTGCCACTTTCTCTATTTGATTTGATAATATAATCATCACCAATTATCGCAAGTAAACCAAGAACATACGATTGATAAACATTTTCAGGCTCTCCCTGAATATCGAAATAGCTAAACGTATCACCAATTATTTCTTTAAAACCTTTTTCAAATTTATCAATTTCATTATTTATTAAATATTTAGTAGTATCAATTAATGTGGTACGCTTTAAGTTTAAATCTATGTATAACCATTTTAGTATAATATCTTGAAACACCGTTTTAACTTCATAATTCGGTATTGCCAGATCATGAGTTTTTCTACCTGTTTTATTTTTTGACGTTAAATAACCGCTAAAAGTCAATAATGTCCACAATAGCTCCTTATCCGTAAGTAAATCCGGGAAAACAAAATTGTCATCAATATCTTTATCTATCGTTTCGTTATTAATAAGCTTTAAAAGTTGTTCTCTCGAATAATTTGCGTCTTTCTTTTTTAGTTGCTCTTTTATTAATTCATCGGAACTTGTATTTGCCCAAAACGTTTTAAATCCACTCTCATAACCGATAGCATAATTTAAAATAGACCAGGGATTATAAATGTCATTTGTTTTACCAATTCTATAACCGTCATACCATTTTTTTATTAATTTGTATTCGGTTGTCACATTAAAGTCTGACAGTATCTGTTTGGTTTCTAATTCTGTAAAGCCGAATTTATCAGAAAACCCGTCATCTAATACAGAATATACACTTACATTATTTAATCCTGTAAAAATACTTTCTCTGGATACTCTCAAAATCCCAGTAATCACACCCTTGTATAAAAACTTATTATCTTTAAATGCTCCACTCAATAAATTACGCATAAAAGCAATTACATCGTCATAAAAACGGTTGTAACCAGCTTGAATTGGAGTATCATATTCGTCAATCAGAATAACAACATTCTGATTAAAATAACGATGTAAATATTCACTTAACTGTTTGATACTTACTTCAAAATCAATATTATCAGCGGTTCTGTCTGCAATGTGTTCATATTCTTTTTTTTCACTATCTATCAATAAATTATCTTTTAATAAATAATTATGAATACGAAATAATTTGGCGATTTCAATTTTAATATGTTTAAGTGTATCTTCCCAAGTATTTTGTTTAGCGTCTTTGAAGCTGAGGTATATAATTGGATATTTTCCTTGTTTTTGTATAATTTCATTCCCTTCTTGCCAAATTTTAAGATCTAGAAAAAGGCTTTTATTTTCAGGTTGACTTATGTCAAAAAAATATTGTAACATTGAAAGATTCAACGTTTTTCCGAATCGTCGTGGGCGCGG
>JBDKHP010000256.1:0-2603 GCA_039797645.1 Bacteroidota bacterium | reverse complement strand
ATTTCCATTCAATCATGTGTTTGCCCGCAGGTATGCGTAACGCACGTAAAACGTAATTTGCACGTAGGTATTCTTTTTGTACACCATCAACATATACATCCCAACCTTTGTCGTAGTAAATCTCCGAAAAGACTGCAAGCTGCTCGTTTGTATTGGTCGATTCATAAACTAAATTGTCAGGGGCATATTTTGTGAGCACAATTTTACCCGTGTCGGTTGCATAATAATCGTATGTTTTTAAGCCATCAACCAACTTTTTGTAACGCTTGTCCACCACAGCTGTTCTCGCAGGGTTGAACGTTGTGAGTGCATCCATTTCTTTGTCTGGATTGTCCACAAGTTCTACCTCGTTTACAAACCAAGCATTTCCGAGTGCCTCGAAATTAATATTAACCTCGGTTTGGCCTGTGTTCTGATTGGCAGTAATATAGTATTTGGTATTTAGCATATTCAATACTTTGGTATTGTTTCTGCTTAATTGCCTATCGATTAGATCTTGATAACGGCTTAATTTTGCTCCGTGGTAACCACCAATTGATTTATGAAAGTACGATGTATATGCATCACTCCAAGGATTGCGGGTAAGGTTTAGCACCCTAAAGTCTTTGTCAAGATCTTTCAGTATCAGTTGATCTGCTTGTGTTGGTGTAAATTGGTTTTGTGTAACGCGCTTGGATACGAACTGTTCGTTATTTACATAGCGTTTGTCAACTGTCCACAAATCGAAAATTACAATTGCTATGAGAATTACGCCAAATGTATTCTTTCTTATTTTTCCATCTATTAACAACCAGGCGATACCGAAAGAAAGTACCGAATAGACCAAGGATCGGAATGCGTCTGCACGCAATGCAACTTCTCTGTCTGCATATATTGCACTTTTGAGCCAGTCCGGTAGATTGGCAGGGTCGTTCACCGATTTAAAATCGAAGAATACACCTGGCATTATTGCAAATATCAAACTAAATCCGCCTACGATTGCAAACGATATGGTTGCATAACGTTTAAGATCTTCCTTTGCAGCCCTACCGTCATAGATGGCCTTTAGTGCCAAAGATCCCATAAGTACAACCAAAACGTTTGCGATTACGAGTATCATAGATACAGTCCGGAACTTGTTGTAAAAGGGGACATAATAAAAGAATAAGTCGGTAAAACCCATCCAGTTTTTTCCGAAGGCTAAAAAGACAGATAGAAGCGTTGCCGCCAGTATCCACCACTTGGAGCGGTTTTCTACAACAAACAAACCCAAGACGAAGAAAAACACAAATACGGCACCGAAATACACTGGCCCTGAGGTGAATGGCATGTCGCCCCAATATGCAACATATTGCGTAATACGTTCGGGGTTTGGTTCGCCCATTTTCTTTAGAACTGAGTAGGTGTACGATTCATCGTCAAAACCTACAGACGAACTGCCTCCATGGAAGTTTGGTATGAGGATCGTACCAATCTCACTCAGCCCATAAGACCAAGACAGGGCATAATCTTTATCCAAACCTGTTGCTTTATTTTTTTCGCCTTGTACTGAAAGTTCGGATCCCCCACGTGTTGTGTCTTTACTATACTCGTAGGTCGTCCACAACGATGTAATATTGGGGGCAACAGAAAGTAACCCCAGTCCAATAACCAAGGCTGATGTTTTGAAATAACGGGCAAGGTGTTTGTTAATTATCGCAAATACAAATTCAGAAATCATTAACGTGATGATAACCAACGCTAAATAGTAACTAATTTGTGGGTGGTTAGATGCTACCTCCATCCCTAGACCCAACAATGTAAGCAAGGATCCTGCCCACCATTTTTCGCGGTAGAGTAAAATTATACCTGCTAAAGAGGGTGCCATAAAGGCTATTGCATACGCTTTGGTAACGTGTCCAGCACCTATTATAATAATATTGTACGACGCAAATGCGAAAGCAGCTGCTCCCGCTAAGCTAATCCATGTTTCTATTTTGAGGCTTCTTAATAATACATAGAAACCCAATAGATACAAAAACACCAACGCTACCGTGCTATAAGGTAGCCCGAGGCGAAGGAATCTGTTGAGATATAAAAATATGGAATGCGATGTAGCCCCCTTAATTTGATACGCTGGCATTCCACCAAACATAGAGTTTGTCCATAGAGCATCCTTACCTGTTTGCTCTCTGTACTGTTCTAGTTCATGAGCCATCGCTTGGGCATGAATGTTATCCATCTGCGGAAGATCTTTACCAGTCAGTATCGGACTGAAGTAAAGGAAACCGATCACAATAAAACTTGCTACAATTGCCAAGTAGTGCCAGTTCTTTTCGAAAAAAGCCTTAAAATTCATGTTCAGAGTTTTGCAATAATACTTATTCGCTGCATTAGCAGGCAAATGTAAATAAAATGTTTGCTTAGATACCGTCACCCATAAATTTTTCTTGTTCTAATCGTTCTTTAATTGCTTTTTCAGTTTTTTTAAAGAATAAGAACTTGTGATAATTGCGGATGAAGAGGAACACAGGCCAATAGCTCATGCCTATGAATGCGAATATCCCAGGAAGGTCACCACCTCGTAATAAGGGGATTAGCGATGCTATGGCTATTCCTTTTATCATATAACGAATACTCGAATG
>JBDKHP010000255.1:0-5042 GCA_039797645.1 Bacteroidota bacterium | reverse complement strand
TTGTTCTACTGTAATTTCTACCTTTTGCATCGGAAGGTATTTGGGATTCTGCCGTATTGGGTTCTACTTCAGGCTCTATTCCTGTTTCTTCCAGTAGTGTCGATTCTTCGTCTTGTTTCATGTGAACCCTATATTGTCAACTCTATGTTATACAGTCCCCTGTTAACACAATATCAATGCGCAATGCTTTGATTCTTCTGCCTCATTTTCTTTGCGATAACTACCCGTGAGGGCTTTCTTTATGGCTGCCTCAAGGGTTTATTCGTTGGTTTGGCTGAGCATTTTGCTTATGTGATTAACAACTTTGTGAGATTGACCTTGCTGGACTTAGTCTTTATGGGTGTTAAAACTGGTTAGAAAACGTAGAATATCCATAAATTCGGCATTCATATCCAGCTTATGCTTCTTTATCATTTGGGTGTCGGCAAAGATTACTTGGTTTGCTTTGCCTGGTCGTTCTGTTTGACCTACTACGCCAATAAGGGCTTTGCCAAATTCGCCTGATTTGCTTGCCAACTTGCTTGGCAAATGATTATTTAGAAAATCTTTGGCCTGCTTAAAAATTATTTCGTTATCGTTTCGCATCAGTGGGATGATAAGATCTTCCAGCGACGTACATACGGATGTTGCTCCATAAATGTATAAACCAGTATAAAAGAACCCATCTGCGGTTTCTTTTAAAACGAAACTATTTTCATTTTCTGACGAATCTGAGACGCTCTTACACAAGGAAGGTAAAATAGTGGAATAATCTTTTACAAAGTCATCCTTCCGTTTTTGTAAGCTAGTGTCGGCATCGAAGAAAATAACGAGAGAGAATGGCTGTGATGCAAAAGACTCCTAGGTAGAAAAATCTGATTCGGGAATTGCTATTTTTTGCAAGAAACTGTGGCACGACTCTTTTTGTTTATCGCCTCCCATCTCATAAAACACCAACCAAAACGCTTTGTCTTCTGTGGTACATACATGGTTTGGGAGTTGTGGTCGCTGATAAAGGTTTAGTTCGTCTTCGTAGGTAAAACCTTTGATTACACCTTCGAAATATTTAGTTAGGCGTTCAGGAAAGCTATTGAGCGATTTATCGGTATAATTCTTAAATCCGTTTTCGCGCAATAAACGAGTTAGTATGGCTGCATCGTGTTTGCCTTCGTACAGCACAAAGAGTATTTGTGGAGCGTCTGTCATGGTTATCCGCGTAAATCGAGGTTAAAGTTTTCTATCTCGTGTTGTAGCGCAAGGCCTTTGGCTGCTTTGTAGCGAACTCCTTCGGGTGTGGAGAATAGTCTATAACCCACAATGTCTTCATTGTGGTATCCGTTTTCGAAGAAAGCACGAATACACTCATTGCTATGTGTGGTGATGAATAGCTGCACACAAAATTTCCCTTTCGCTCAAGTATATGGTGCAAATGCAATATTGTGCTTTTCTGCACGACCGATTCTCGTTGCTGCTGGGGCATTTTAGCCAAGCCGTAGGCTTGGCGTACGATAACGCCACATGGCCGCAGGCCAAGGTAAAGTGCTTGCCCTGGGTGCCTACGGCGTTACAAATGGTGCTGCCGATGGGTCTAGCCCGGATAGTAGCGGTAGCCCACAGCGGTGTGATGCGGTGTCAGCAAGCTGAGGGCATTCGACTGAAATACACAGGCTTCCAGTTGTTGCCGTTCCCGAACGCGAGGACTACAAGCGGATAGCCGGCAGCGACGCCTAAAATAATGTTGGGTCTCCTGCTCCTAATTATTTTTATTTTTTTCTCGGGCTATTTATTTTTTCAAGCGATTTAGACTTGTGCTAAGGGTAATTTGTGTATTAGTATTGTTGTTGAAAGTAGGTGTGTGTGTGTTGGTTTTCTATGTACTTTCGGTCTTTGTTTAATTTAGTTGATTTATGGATTTGAATTTTGTTTTTTCGTGGATCGAGACAAATAAGCTCGAAGTTTTTGGCGTGATTTCGTCGTTGGTATATTTATATTTTTCTATTAATAGAATGGTGTGGCTCTGGCCGTTGGGTATTTTGAGTTCTGCATTGTATGTGTCGATTTTTTTTGATGCTCGGTTGTATGCCGATATGGCTTTGAGCGTTTATTATGTGCTCATTAGTATTTATGGCTGGCATTATTGGTCAACGATTGGGAGCGGTTTTGCCACCAAAGAAGATGCGGTATTGATCGTGAATAAAAAAATGTGGTGCAATTTGGCTTTGGCATCAGTGGCTGTTTACGGCGTTTTTCTGGCGGCTTTGTTGGTGTTGCCCGTATGGCTTGGGATGCCGAGTGCTGCAATGCCGCTGCTCGATGCGCTTACTACGGCGCTTGGTGTGGTTGCTACTTGGATGCTCGCGCGGAGGTATTTGGAACAGTGGTTAATCTGGGTTTTTGTCGATTTACTCTCGGCTGGGATGTATTTTTACAAGGGTCTGTATCCGACGGCAATATTATTTTTGGTTTATACTGCGATGGCGCTGGTGGGCTATGTTGCTTGGAAAAAGGAGTTTATATCTAATAGTACCGGTTTATGAAAGTAGTGATTACAGGGCCTGAATCGGTGGGTAAAACAACATTGGTAAAAAAGTTGGCGCGGTATTATAAGGGTCATTCTGTTTTGGAGTTTGCTAGGGAATATATAGAGAGTTTGTCGGGTTCGTATAAGTTTTCGGATGTTGAATTTATTGGTCGTAGGCAAATTTTGGAAGACGCTGAATTGGCTGATGTGTCGGAATGGGTGTTTTTTGATACCGATCTGATTATTACCAAGGTATGGTTCTCTGTGGTATATGGCATGGTGCCGCCTTGGGTCGATTCTTGGCTGGCAACTCACAAACGTTTCCATTTGTTGCTCGATACGAGTGTGGCATGGGAGCCCGATTCTGTTCGCGAGAATGGGGGCGAAATGCGTGCGGTGCTTTTTGAGCGGTATCGCGACGAACTGGAACATTATGGTTTGCCCTACGCAGTAGTTTCTGGTACTGGCGATGTGCGAACGGCGAACGCTATTGCGGAGATTGATCGGTATTTTTTAACTACCTTGTAGGTGTTTTTAATGAGCTGAACTGTGGCGAAAAAATGGATTCTTTATGTGGGCGTAGTACTCCAGTTGGGTATTGTGGCGGGTATGCTTGTTAAAATGGCTTGGCCTGTCTGGACGGGTACGCCGGTGTATTTTGAGGTTTTGCCCCACGATCCACGCAATTTTTTTCGGGGTGATTATCTGGAACTTCGCTACGATTTCAACAGTCTGGATCTGAGTCTTATCCCGAACGATTTGGCCAACAAGCGTACCTTTCGCTATGGCGATGTGGTGTTTGTTGGCCTTACGAGGAAGCCCAGCGGCTTGTGTAGCGTGTCGTCTGTGTCCGAAAAACAGCCACCAGTACCCTTTATTCGGGCGTTGGTAGAGCGGGAATGTATTGTCGGTACAGACAAAATACTGGAGCTACGTGCTGGTGTGGAAGATTATTTTGCCAACAAAAAACGACTGCGTGTGATGCAAAAACGTTTGCGCGAGCTGGACGTGAGTGTGCCTCGCGTTCGTGTGGGCGTTTTTCTGGCGAAAGACGGTACGGCACGAATCGGAGACATCGACTGGAATACTGTCTCTGCAAAGCTTTTACTCGATGAAACGGTGGATGGTGCTCAGTAGATTTGCTAAATCTTCAGGCGTATCGATACTGCCCGATTCAATATCGGTATAGCCGCAAGTTATTTTGTAGCCATTTTCGAGCCAGCGCAATTGCTCTAGCGATTCGGCCATTTCAAGTGCCGAGGGGCTTAGTTTGGTGAGTGCCTGCAACACCTCACGGCGGTAGGCATACATACCCAAGTGGCGAAAATATTCATGTCTGGTGAGCCATTCCTCGGGTGTTAAACCCCTGTAATATGGGATTGCGGCGCGGCTGAAATATATGGCTTCGTCGTGGGTATTTCGCACCAACTTTACCACCGACGGATCGGTGAGTTCTGCCGTGGACTCAATTTTTTTTGCGAGTGTGGCCAATTGCGTATCGCTGCCAAAACATTTCTTAAGGGTTTCAATATGCGACACTGCCACGAAGGGTTCATCGCCTTGTATATTGATAACCACATCGTAGCGAGTCTGGGTTTCTGCTTCAATTTTAGCAAGTGCTTCAGCGCAACGATCTGTACCACTGGGGTGCGCGGCAGACGTCATCACAACCTTTCCTCCAAAAGCTTTCGCCGCGTGGTAAATACGTTCGTCGTCGGTGGCTATCCATACTTCGTCCAGCGAGCGCGAGGCGTTTTCCCATACCCACTGCACCATCGGCTTGCCGTGAATATCAATCAGCGGTTTGCCTGGAAAACGGGTCGATGCGTACCGCGATGGAATGATTCCTAAAAATTTCATATCGGAGCTGTGTTGAGTTTGTTTAATGTTTGGCCTGTGTACTCGCACGTTCGTTGCTCTCAATAAGCTTATTAACTTTGAGTTTCAGTTCAGTTTCAGAGAGCGTATTGGCCATTTTACCTAGCTGAAACAAGGCATCAAGGGTGGCTTGGTTGTGCTGAATTACGCGGTACATCGCCGCCTCGTTCTTTTGGTTATAATACGTGTCGAAACCTGTGTGCTTAGAGAACAAGAACGGAAATCGTTTGAACACCCAACGGTAATACGACGCGAAGTGATATACCTGAATGTATTGTTTACTACCTACCCACAAAAATTCGTTGCCGAATTGCTGGCTCAATGCCTTGCTTTTGGGTCCGAAAAATTTAAGATCGGGGGCATTTTCAACATAATAAGCCCTGTCTTGCAATCGATAACGCAAGGGTTGTGCAAAACCAAAAATCACAACACTTACAAAAAGTGTGCTTAACAATAGATGTTTCATACTTTTCGGTTGTAAATAAGCTGACTTAAACCCAAAATACACCCCACAATATCGTAAATTCGGAGCGGAAATGTTTTCAAAACTACAAAAAAAAAGAGCAAAAAAAAACCTCCATTTTATAGGAGGTTGTGGGTAGTGCTGGGTTCGAACCAGCGACCCCCTGCTTGTAAGGCAGGTGCTCTGAACCAACTGAGCTAA
>JBDKHP010000254.1:0-8364 GCA_039797645.1 Bacteroidota bacterium | reverse complement strand
ATTACTTATATACGGCTGCTGCCGGCTATCCGCTTGTAGTCCTCGCTTTTTGGGCGAAATCAACTGGCTGCATCGGTACATCGCTCATAATTAATCAGTTGGCTGACACAGCAACATTCGTCGCCCCAAAAAGCTGTGGGCTACCGCTACTATCCGGGCTAGGCCGAACGACAGCACCCTTTGCAACGCCGTAGGTACGCAATAAGATCACTTTACATTGGCCTGCGGCCATGCGGCTTTTTTGCAGCATCAGAAATAAATCGAAACCACAATAAGCCAAGTTTTAAATTTCCGCGATATATTACAACGCATCAAACTCATCAAAGCTCAACCCAAAGATTTCAGCGATACGTTCGTATGGTATTCCACTTTGATTCATAAAACTAGCGGCTTCCAAGAGTTTATCTCTTGTCGCTTTTTCTTTTGCCAATGCCTCATCTTTAAGTATTTTCTCTGCCTCATTCTGTCGTATAACTTCTTCTTTCTCACGCTGTACAACTTCCATTTCGCGAAGCACTTCTTCTTTTAACCTACGCTCTTCTTCTTTCTGTTTTCGTTCTTCCTCTTTTTCGAAGCAAGCGTTGTCTCTCTGACGTTGTATTTTTTCAATCATCGGCAGTAACTCTTCAGTCGCCTTTTGCCGACCTTCGTCTTGCGCTGTTTCAATTTCATTTCCCCTAATCCGTTGATCCTTTATAAAGACATCGTATATTTCCTTTTCTTCTTCACTGAGACCGTCCACACGTAGCCGATCTTTTGCCTGAGCAAGTCCTTTGGCTGAAAAACTGTCTGGAATCTCGCTGTTCTTAAGAAAGTAAATCCACTCATCGAGCGAATCTTTTGCTTGGTCGTCGAACATATTCACTTTCAGAATGTAGTACGTGGTGAAGATATCAGAAACTGCTTCAGCCGTGTATTTATTTTTTTGCAACAGGCTTAATTCTAATGTGTCAGCCTGATGCACACCTTTAAATTCTGTGGTGCCTTTATATACATAGTCCAAACCTTGCCCCAAATCGAAGTACACGATATTAATGGAATATACTCGTTTGATATTTGCATAGGCATCACCGATGTAGAGGTGGTCCGTTATCAGTTTTGCTTGGCCAAAGTTCATTCGGTGAAAGTAATCGTGTTCGCGTTCGTTCTGAACCTCAATGAGTAACATATTATCGGCTGCATTTTTCACCAAAATATCTACGCGATTGTATTTGGCTCTTTCTTGTTCGGCATTACTTTCGCTTTCTAAGATTTCTTTGATTGTCACATCTTCCTTTAAGAGCACAGAAAGAAAACCTTCAAGTATCTCGAAGTTTGCTTTTTGCCTAAGAAGGCGTTTCATTGCCCAATCGAATCGAATGTGTTTGCCCATGGTTACGTGAGGTTTTGAACCTAGTTGTTTTTTGTATTCATATTGCTACGAATTTACGACGCTATAAAAAGCGATTTTATAGTACGTAACTTTCTCCATACAAAGGTATTAATTTTGAATAAATTAAAAGTCTGCCATTTGTTTTTTTGCCGAATTGAGAACCACTGTTTTTATGTTTTTCGCTCATTGTTAATAATTTAGATACCCTATACATGATTCCTGCTTCCTTACGTCCTAAATAAATATTACCACAAGGTTTGTGTGGCTGCACAGATTGGTTTAATTTTCCGACTCGAACAACAATCCAAGTTTTACACACAAAACGACTTTAAAACGCATCACATGTACCTATTTTTCGACACTGAAACCACCGGACTGCCCAAGAGCTGGAAGGCACCCGTAACCGACACCCAAAATTGGCCCCGCATGGTACAACTCGCATGGCAACTTTACGACGAAAATCAGCAGGTACATGAGAGTTTCGAGTATATCATCCGTCCCGAAGGCTACACAATACCTACCGAAGCCGCACGTGTACACGGTATTACCACCGAACGTGCCATTGCCGAAGGGCAAGACCTCACGATGGTCTTGAACAAACTGCGCGATGCCATGCTCAAAGCCGATTATCTGGTGGCACACAACATCAGTTTCGACGAGAAAATTGTGGGCGCTGAGTTTTTGCGCAAGTCAATCCAATCTTTAGCGCGTCGCATCCCAAGGGTATGTACCATGCAAAGCGCCACCGATTATTGCAAACTTCCAAGCAAATCGGGCAATTACGGCAGCTTTAAATACCCAAACCTCACCGAACTCCACACCAAACTATTTGGCCGTTCGTTCGATTCTGCCCACACAGCACTTGCCGACGTAAAAGCTTGCGCAGATAGTTTTTTTGAACTGAAACGTTTGGGAATTATTAAATTGTAGCTACCCAGAGCCACAGTTTGTTGGGTTTTTATCTCACACAAACGTAGGCTTCGCACCCAGAAAAATTATAAATACGTAGTAAGCCAATGTGCCAGCTACGAAACATTTTCATTTATTCAGATTCGCATATTCCACACAGATGAATAAAATCGCATTAATCACAGGCGCAACTTCGGGTATCGGAGAGGCTATTGCGCAGAAACTTGCCGCAGAAAATTACGACCTAATACTCACAGGCCGAAGAGCAGAACGCCTGCACGATGTCGCTACAACACTCACAACAAGCTACAATATAAAGGTATTGCCCTTGGTATTCGACGTCAGAAATAACGACGAAGTGACGCGTCAACTTGGAGAAATTCCCCAAGAATGGCAAGCTATTGAGGTGTTGATAAACAACGCTGGCTTGGCCGTGGGGCTTACTGCCATACAAGACGGCGTACTCGACGATTGGGAACGGATGATTGATACCAACGTGAAAGGCTTGCTATACGTAAGCAAAGCAGTATTGCCGTATTTAATTGCCCGGGCAAGTGGAACGATTATTAACATTGGTTCTATCGCCGCCAAGGAAGCTTATGGCAAGGGCAATGTGTATTGTGGCACAAAACACGCCGTAGATGCAATTACAAAAGGTATGCGTATCGACTTGTTGGAACATAACATCCGTGTGGGAGCTATACACCCAGGAATGGTCGATACGGAATTCTCGCTCGTGCGTTTTAAGGGCGACAAAGTTGCTGCGGATAAAGTGTACGAAAATCTGACGCCGCTCTACGCCCAAGATATTGCGGATGCGCTTTGGTTTATGCTGAGCAGACCTGCCCATGTGTGCATCAACGATATGGTAATTATGCCCACAGTGCAAGCCAATACGAGCAACACCATACGAAGGGTGATTCAATAATCGAGTAGGTTTGCTTACTCTCAGATTACCACGTATTTAGAAAAGAATACTGTCGCATTTATAGCATCCTTTGTCGTGAGAAAGGAATAGATACAGCACCCTATAAAGCCCAATGATCGAAAAAAAATAAAAAAAAGGATTTGGAGCGGGAGCGAAACAATACTTATATACGGCGGCTGCCGGCTATCCGCTTGTAGTCCTCGCGTTCGGGTACCGAATCAACTGGAAACCATTGTATTTCAGTCCGAAAGCATCAGCTTGCTGCCGCCGCATCACACCGCTGTGGGCTACCGCTACTATCCGGGCTAGGCCGATCGGCAGCACCGTTTGTAACGCCGTAGGTACGCGGGGCTAACACTTTCAGTTGGCCTACGGCCATGTGGCGAACCGCAGGGACAGATGCCTTTTGCGCATCAGCAAATTGCTTGCTTGAAACATCTTAATCAGGGAGACCTGTGCCAATACTTGGGTGGTAAAATGCCTCATGGCCGAAGGCCAAAGTAAAGAGTTTGCCCCGCGTACCTACGGCGTTACAAATGGTGCTGCCGATGGGTCTAGCCCGGATCGCGGCAAGTAGCCCACAGCACGCGCGGAGTAACCGTTCGTGCTAAGGACAAATTGAAAAATGGCAGCGGCCAACTGATGCCGTACCCGTTGCGAGGACTACAGCCAAGAGCCGGCAGCCGCCGTATATAAGTAATGTTTCGCTACAGCTCCAAATTATTATTTTTATTTTTCTATCGGCTATGAAAACCAACGCGCGACATTCGGTTTGAATGTCGCGCGTTGCGTGTGGTGTTAGCAGCCCGAACTATAGAATATTTTTTCGTTGGGTGTGGGGGCGATGACCGGAATGACGATTTCTTTGAGCCATTCGGGCATTTCGGGGGCTTTCTTTTTTTCGATCATTTGTTGCCATTGTTCGTCGGTGAGGCGCGTGCCGAGTGGAGTGTGGAACTCGCGGTAACTGAATACGGCGCCGCGTGTAAGGTACAGATAACCACCTATTTCGACCACTACGTAGATCTGTTGCGCTGGGCCTGTACCCACGTGGAGAATGCCTTTGTCGGGATTGTTGGGGGCGTTGGAGGTGTACACGTCGGCGATTATGGCGATGGATTTGTCTGGGCCTTTTACGTCTGCCCAGCCTTGCAGGTATTGGTCGGGGGTGCGTACGAGGTCGATGGTGAGCCACTCGAAAGTGCTACCGATGCGCTCGATATTTTGGTATTCTTGTTCGGTGAGTTTCTGCCCTATTATCTCTTTGCGACTGACGGCAAGAAGGAATTCGGCGTTTTCTTTGAGACTTTTGGAAATTCGGGTTATTTCGGTGTTGTTAATTTTGTTCTTTTTGAGGAGTTCTTGGGTGAGATCGAGTAGGCCGATTACTTGCGTCCAGTAAGCCAAGTTCGGTTCTACGTAGCCTACGGTGATTGGGTCTGGTGGGCCGCCACCGCCACATTCTGATGCTTCGGGTTGTTCGGCATATAGTATGGCATCGTGTTTCAGTTCGGCCCACGAGGCGAGGGAGCTGAGTAGGTTTTTTTTGCCCCATTGGGGTGTTTGCATAAAATAAGGGTAGTGGGAGTCAGGTTTTTGAGACTCAATAAGGGTTTGTATCCATTTGTTGTAGAGGGTTTCGTTCCAGTTTATGCTGGCCATTTTGCGTTGCAGTTGGCCGAGTATGATGGAGTATCCGTCCCACTTATCGGGTTCTTCGAGTTCGTCGTTGAGTACATTTTGTGCACTTGTGCTTCCGAAGGCTGCCATTACGTCCAGCCCCATCGGGTAGCCGCGTTTGGTGGTTTCGCTGCGTACATCGACGAGTTCTTGTAGTATTTCGGCATCGGCAACGTAGCGCTGGGGGATGAAGTTTATTTTATCGACACAGGATACGGGCACTTTGGGCTTGATGCGGTTTTGTGCGTCGGCTAGTTTTTTAATTTCTGCACGATACTTATTGAATGTGAGGGAATTGTTGAGTAGTTCAGCAAGTTGATAATGACCGCGTTGCATTGCTTGTGCCAATTGCAGAATCGAAACATTGTCGGCTTGGCCAATCAGGAAGTTGGTGGGTTCGAGTATGGCTTTGTAGAGGGCAATGAGCGGCGTTTGGTTTTTCTCGCTCTCGGCAAGCACCGATGCGCTGACGATGGCTCGTTTGAATTGTGCGTCGTCCGTGAGGCAGAAGGCTGCAGTTTGTAGCCACATCATCGCTCTGAAATAACGCTTCTGGGCTTCGGTGCGGGTGTAGTGTCCACGGGGCTTGAAGAGACTGTAGGGAAATTCGACTTTGGTGTACTGTAGGAATGTGGAAAAATTGTCTTCAGCTTTTTCGATATGTTCTATTTCCTGGGCGTAGAGCTTTTGCTGCTCGGGTTTGAGTACAACTTCTTTCTGGGTGAGCGTATGGTAAGCAATTGCATAGAAAGTTTGGTTATAGTCGGCAATTTCTCGGAGTTTGTCGTCGGTGGTTTGCTGGGAGAGTTTGGTCATTTGCGCCATCATCTGTTCGCAGAGTTGCCCCAATGCGGGCGTGAACTGGTCTGCTTCGAGGGTCTTGAGTACGTAACTAAAATACATGTGGAATAGCTGCATAAACATGTCGGTGGTTACGAAATTCGGAATTTGTTGGTAGTCGTTCTGCTCGTATATGTGAAAAAGCTGTATCTGATCTGAGGGAATAATTGCAAACCCGAACTTTGCCAACATTTCAGTAAGCTTCGGATTAACTTTAGTGTATTGGAAAAAATTGACAATGTTGGCAGTGTTGGCCCGTTTGCTGTCGTCTGCTTCAATAAAGTTGCGTTTTTTTAGCTCGTTTTCGTGTACGATAAGTTTGTCGATAAACTGACGCTCGGCAGCAAGATGGGTTATTTTTCCAATTTTTGCGGGTGTTTCTTCCTCAGCCCAGAAACGGGCTTCCATGATTGAATCGTACCAAGTGGTGGTGCTAAATATCCCCCTCAGATCGGCTTCCATAAAGCAGTACCCTTTGCGGGCAAGGAATGCACTGCGGATGATTCGGCTGTCGGAAAGGCTTAGCTTTTCGATGTCCATCTTCATGTCGATGGTGTCGCGGAAGGATTCAAGCAACGCGCTGGTGATAATTGAGCCAGATGGCGTGCCCTCGAAGAGATTGGATTGGGTCTGTTGGTCTGCATTTGAAGCTGTGTCGGACTTTTTATTTCCCGAACAGGCTACAATTAATAGGATTGAAAAGAGGAGGGTGTAATTCTTCATGTGAGAATAGTTTGTTTAAAATGATGAGTTTTGTTGTAGCTAAACCATTTGGTTTCAGGAACAAGTATCGAGCTTTTGCGTTATATTTACTATGGAATGGCTATTCTGATTGTTGCTTACAAGTTTACATATTTTTCTGATTCATACAGAGTACCAACAAGATGTATTTGTATGAAAACCTTACTTTAAATGTAGCATTTGCTGCAAATAGTATGGTGATTTCGAACTTTTAGGGTAGAGAATCTGTCGGTTCTTGAACTTTGGAGTTTGAGATGAGACGGACAGATAGCTCGTAAACATCTATATTTATGACAGTTGCAGTATTATTAATTTGCAAGATTATTAGGAATACGGATTCCCATTTTTTTTCTGTACCCTTTCGTTCTAAATTTGCCCCCAAACGGAAGTAGCGACAGTCTGTTTCCCTTTTTGTGATTTCGATTTGTAGTATTTATTTTAGGGTTATAAACTTTACTTACATAGAAGAAAATGTTATTGATTGTAGATTGTGGAAGCGAGAAAACTCGCCAGATTGTAGCGACCTTAGAGTCGCTAGGGGCGAGTTGTGAGGTGTATTCGGAAGTAGATTTGCCAAATTTAGCATTAGAACGTTTTGCGGGAATGATTATAAGTGGTTCGCCCGAATTGTTGTGCAACAGCGATATTGAGGAACGGCTATCGCGTTTTGGTTGCATCTCGACTATCGGTGTACCTGTACTTGGGATTTGTTTTGGGCATCAGATAATTGGACTGCATTTTGGAGCAAACTTCTGGAAAGGTATGTATATTCGTAAACCCCAACTAATTGAACAGGTTTGCAGCAACGACCTCTTTAAAGGAATTAAACCGTTTTCGAGTTTTGACCAATCGCACTCGGAGTATATTGGCTTGCCAAAAAAATTCAAATTACTGGCCAAATCTGCAAGTGCTCGTAACGAAGCGATGATGCACCTAGACCTCCCCATTTTTGGCGTACAGTTCCACCCAGAAACATCCGATTTGAATGGTAAGATTTTGTTTCGTAACTTTATCCTATTATGTTCAAAATACAATTCCGAAAAATCGAGAGGATTGATGCAGGCGGAATTGAATTGGTAATACAGCGTACCCAATTTCGTTAAAATTTTATTCTTGTGGGAGAACATTTGTCAGGACTTATTTTGAAAGATGCATTCATATCTTATGGCCGAAAGGATGCATCGGTTTTCGCTTCGACGTTGCAAAAACGGATGAAAAAAGATGGAATGTATGCTTGGTTTGATGCCAACGACATACCAGCTGGTGTCGATTGGCAAAAAAAGATATACAAAGGAATAGACGAGGCGCATAACTTCTTGTTTATTATCAGTCCGCATTCTGTTGTCTCCAAGTATTGTTTCAAGGAGCTCAAGCAAGCAGTAAAACGAGGAAAACGAATTATACCCTTGCTTTGCGAAAAGCCCACAGATGCGCAACTCCTCGAAACGCACCCAATTGTAAATGAGATTAACTGGATTGATTTTACAGATGCAGCCCATTTCGATGAAAGTTATGATACACTCCGTACTATCATTACCACCGAAAGTGATTACGTGCTTACGCATACCAATATTCTGCTAAAAGCATTACTCTGGGAAGACAGCGATAAACCCAACGAATTATTGTTGCACAGTGCCGAAAGGGAACGAGCGGAGACTTGGTTGCTAAAAAGATACTCCGAAGAAGTCGCTGTTTGTAGTCCATCGCATTTACATGCCGATTATATATGCGAGTCGATTAAAAATGCAGAAAACCTACAAAGCGATGTGCTGTTTTATTCGGTAACAACCGATAGTCTTCGGGATCAGATTCGACGGGCTTTGCACCTCGAATCTATTACAACCTGGCGTTTGGGCGTAGATACTGTAAGTGATACGGATAGGCACGACGCCAT
>JBDKHP010000253.1:0-2779 GCA_039797645.1 Bacteroidota bacterium | reverse complement strand
TTGTTTACGAAAACGATAAAGGGCAAATGTTAGCGAAAAGCACAAAGCCATATAGCCCCCAAAAGGGCCAGGGTTTAGGAATGTGCCTGTCATTTTGAACAAACCATGGTTAGAGGCATATATCCCGTAAAGTTGCATGAGTCCGTACACCGCTTGCAAAAAGCCACACAACACCAGCACGACCAAACTTATCCACTTGCTGTAAGTATCTAACGTTCTTAAAATTGCGTACAAACCAATCAAAGCAACTAACTCCACGATTTCTGGCGTTATTCCGTCATTGTGCGCAATCCACACCGAACTCACGAATATATAGCCCCAAAGCATCCCAAGCAACACATCGACCGCAGAAAAACGTATTTGAAAACTTCTATTATGCGTGCAAAAAACCAATATGCTAAGACACATACTCAAGGAAACAATTCTTGCCAAATCTACAATATGTGGATTCAAACTTGGATCGAGGTATAAGTCCTGAATAGAAAAAGGAAGCCATAACAAGGCATACAGCAAGCTCAACACAACAAAAACGATGTGAGCGTACTGTGCAAATAGTGTTAATATGGGTACTCTTTTTTCCACTTATGAAAAATGATTTGACGTTAATAGGTCAAAGAAAGACACTATCCAGCGAAAAAAAACACCCATGCACGTCTATGTAATATTCGGTAGGGTATATGTAATATTCGGTAGGGTATATGTAATATTCGGTACTTTTATAGCAATAAACCCGCTGCGAATATGTTGCAAATTGAGTATCGAAGACACCCCAATGCACTTCAACCCCTGAAATAGAACTCTCGAAGTTTTCGGCAAATAGCCAAGGACACGGGCATTACAAATCGTTTGCTATATTTATGAGTATCTGCTGACGAATGTGAAACTTGACTGCTGGTATGGAGTCAAGCCAAGCCGTAGGCTTCTACGTACTCGGAGGTATTGAAGTTGAATTAAATTGTTGAATACTATTCAATTTCACTGCGCGTTGAATCGAGAATATCTAAAAAAAGCTTCTTTTTTCGTCGAGAAATCGTTAGTTCTTTCCCGCACTTGAGCTTGATGATCGTTCCTCTTACCTGTTCGATCCACTCGGTATTCACCAGAAACGATTGATGACAGCGTAAAAACACAGGAAATATCACTAATTCAGATTCAATTTGTTTTAGATGTTTACATATTAAATACCGTTTGGCAGCGGTTATTACCTCAGTATAACGTCCAGCTGCTTTAATATACAAAATTTCCGAGATATCCAGGCTGGTGCAACGATTTAGATTGAAGGCGTCAAGGCGGGAGTTCATGATAAGGAATTAATTTAGGTGCGGTTATGGGCGAAACTGATATTTATATTAAATAATTAATTGTGAATTGTTTATGATTTGTCGTTTGTGCGTTCATACGGCAGGCATTCCGACTTGATCAGGATTGGATGCCATAGCTGTAGCGATTGATATGAGAATATTTATTTATATGTAGCGAATTGCGATTTGAGAATTCGCAAGAACTCCTTATGAAAAGCTTCGTTTTCTGTTGTAAATGATGCGAATATGTTTGGCTGATGTTACGGGCGAGGTGTACCTGCGAGCACACAACCTTGTGGTAAAAATGACTATTTAATTTCACAAGTTAAAATAAATGTAATATTCGGTCAGTATCTTTGTACCAAAAGTGTTCAGAAACACTGGTACTAAGCTAAATCTTGTAAATGACCATAAATTCAGCAAAAAATAATTAGGAGCAGGAGACCCAACACTATTTTAGGCGTCGCTGCCGGCTATCCGCTTGTAGTCCTCGCAAACGGAGACGAAACCACTTGGCCGCGAAAGTATTTCAAACAAAACCCTGTACCAAAGGCAATTCCGCGCGTTGCTGTGGGCTACCGCTACTATCCGGGCTAGACCCATCGGCAGCACCCTTTGTAACGCCGTAGGTACGCTGGGCTTACACTTTACCTTGGCCTACAGCCATGGAAAGTGCAAGCCCTCCACAATAATAAAAACAACATCCCATAATCTCAAAACCATGTAGTATTCGGACAGCAGGGACATGCAACTACGAGAAACGCTACAATGAAATTCCAACAATCACCAAAATATGCTACGACTGTCAATCTTACGAATAATAAAAAATCAGGGCTAATATAGTGGGTTGTTTGCTTTAAGCTACGTTGTACAAAACAACATGAGGCTTGACAGTGAAATTTAAAATCAGACTTCATGGACACCCTTGATATAGATTGCATTTTGCTATCGTAATGTCCAATCGGAGTCAAAAAAGCCTAACTCTTTGTCGCCAGAATAGGGCATCCAAACCTTATAATCAGCAGTACCATAACTTGAAATATCCCCAAGTATATTTACCCCTGAATCTATCGTAATACCATTACGAGAATTGTATCCAATAATTCCAATATATCTATTCCTATTTAGAGGATTGGGATAAACCATATAAAAACACAATCGTTCACCTTTTACTATTTTATTTGAAATACGAATGCTATTGGAATCAATTTTCAAAGGAAGCCTTCCTGCTATTTTTTTTAAATAACAATTCGATCCAAAATTTCCTAATAATAGTAAATTAGCGGTATCAATGTCTTTCTGTGTCAATTCATTATCGTTTTTCATGAGGCAACTTACATAATATCTCTCTTGCCATGATTTAAGTATGGTATCTGCTAAGGTTCTCAATGCCTCATTTTCTTGTTCGGTACCACAAGTTCCCCTCACAACAATAAATTTGCTGGAGAAAATATGCGAAAAAGGCCCAGCAAGTTGAG
>JBDKHP010000252.1:0-6064 GCA_039797645.1 Bacteroidota bacterium | reverse complement strand
CCCGACATTACCGCAAAGCTCAACAAACTCATAATCAACACACCATGGGTTGCATTAGGCCAAGCACCCACCGTCGAATCGCAATATTACCAAGACGGGCAGCTCATCGTAAGTTTCAGTTTGTTCACCCTTCGCAACGAGTACCTTCCACACATTCGCGCACAAATAAACAAAGCAATAGCAAATACTGAGTTCGAATTATTATAGACTACACAATTTCAAACCAAGTACAATTTTGCTAAAATAGTGCGTTATCCAGAACGCACTATATATGCCCTGCCAAGCATCACCACCGAACCATCCGTATTCCAAGCAGAATGCGGATGGTTGCCCGTATAAAACAAAAAAATAAAGATAAGGAGCTGAGGCCCAACAATATTTTAGGCGGCGGCTGCCGGCTCTTGGCTGTAGTCCTCGCGCAGGGTACGACATCACTTGGCAGCGCAAATTTTCCAATTAAACTCTTGTACAAAAGGATATTGCAGCTCGGCGCTGTGGGCTACTTGCCGCGATCCGGGCTAGTTGGCACGACAGCTCCATCTGCAACGCCGTAGGTGCATTGGGCAAGCCCTTTTGGTTGGCCTGCGGCCATGTGGCCCAGTCGCCAAGCCTTCGGCTTGGCTAAACGAACAGATCCAATCCCCTCAAACAAATACCCTCAACCCAAACTGCCCCAAACAGGAACACCCGAAGGAGCGCATAAGCCTACAACCAGCAAAAGGCTGAAGATAATAAATAGAGAATAACAAGCAACGTTCGGAAACGATACATCTACAACCCAAAGTTTTCTGCCAGCCGTAGGCTTCAGCTAAACTCAGTAACCTTAATCTGAGGTGGTTCAGGCTGGAGTTGCTTAGTCAATCCATTCTGTCGTTTTTTTACGTTACGGTCTTTCGCGTTTGGTGACAGGTAAAAACAAAGCAACCCACTTGCAGAATTATTTGCAAGCAGGCCGCTTTCTAAAAACAAAAAAAAATCGTCTATCGAGAATTTTGCAGAACAGCAGATTGATTTAACGTATAAGCAACTTACGCATCATCCTGTCTATTTTACCGACCACACACTGTATCCCTTTGGCGGAGCTTGAATTTTCACCCATTTGTCGCCTTGGGTTACGGGCTGCCAGCCAGATGCGCCGGTGTAGTCTTTTATGGTGGTATTGGCCCAGTTGGTTTGAATCCAACGTTCTTGCCACTGATTCGAATTGTTGATATACACCACCAAACCTGCACTGTTTGAGCCATTTCTGCGGGCTACATACTCGTCATTGTCGGCATACAAGAGGCTTGTGTTGCCTTTTGCGAGGTTGTTGTGGATCCAGATTAGGTTGTTGAGTTTGTTCTTGTCCAGCCATTCTTCGTAGTCGCGATAGAAAATGGTTGGGTAGCCTTCGTGGGTAAGGATGTATGCGTAGGCCAACATTTTGTTCCAAATCTCGTCGGTGTCGTGGTTGGATACAAAGGTCACGGCGCGGTAGGCGTTACGTTTCCACATCATGTCGTCGTTGAGCTTGGTGAGGTCGTTACCATCGAAGGCATCGTTCATGCGGTAGTAACATGCAAAATCGAAGACGTTGGAGTTGGCATTTGTAGCCCACCAATCGAGGGTGTTTACGTTAGAATCCCAGTATTCGCCCACAGAAAATCCGCCTACGGCAGCATTCCAATTATTGACAACCCAAGGCTCGAATCCTTTTACGTAATCGAAACGCCATCCATCGATTTTCATGGTGTTTTTATAAAATTTGGCCACAGAGCTGGTGCTGTTCCAAAGCCAATCTTGCACATAAGTTTTGTGGTGGCAGAGATCGGGGTAGCCACCAAACGCACCATAATCATTGGAGTGGTAGTCGTTGGGGTGGAAATCTAAATACGTGCGGTTGAATTTGCCCGATGCTGGAGTGAATTTCGTCCAAGTTGAGCCACCAGTGTAAGGGTTTGTTTCAGAAGCACCACCGCTATTGTGGTTTATTACAATATCGGCGATTACTTGCAGTCCGTTGCTGTGGGCGCTTGTAATGAGCGACACGAGTTCGGTTTCTGAACCAAACCGGGTTTCGGTAGAGCCCATTTGGTTGTATTTTCCAAAGTCGAAATAATCGAACGGATCGTAACCCATTGAGAATGCGCCGTTTTGGGCTTTCGATGCAGGTGGTAGCCAAATTGCATCAACACCTGCCGATTTCCAAGCTGCTACTTTGCCTTTTACGGTGTTCCACCACGTTCCACCTGCAGGAACGTCCCAATAAAAAGCTTGCATCAGAACGCCACCGCCTAGTTTTTTGCCAGTATAGTCGTTGTTGGTTATTTGTACCGCGCCACTTTCTTTGGGGGCAACAAATTCGTCGTGCTGGCAAGCGCCAAGTACGAGTAATGCAAATGCAGATAGCCACGCTATGCTGCGAAATGGTGTAGATAATTTTACCATAGTGAATACTAAATTTAGGGTTTATTAGTAGTTTAATCCGTATTTAACGTTTCGGATCGAAAACGCATTTTTGGTTTGTTGGTATTCTTTAAAAACAAGCTTGTGATAGTGAATCGGTGGCCAAAATAGTAGAATGGTTTGCCAAATACAAGTGTGCTTATTGTCAGAATTGTTATAAGTTGAATTTCCGAAAACGTTGGTTGTGTCGATTCGTAAGATTTATTATTGAATTTGTGTCAAATTGATTTCGGCAAAGCATTGCGATCTTGATGAAAAAAATTATTTTTTTTTGATATTTTTCGAGATTGCTTTAGTAAATTGCAATCATATTAAAAAACAGCACAGATGTTAACAGATAGAAAAAGTGGGGTTATTTTACATCCGAGTTCTCTGCCGGGACGTTTCGGTATCGGTTCATTGGGGGCAGGTGCATACGCATTTGTCGATTTTTTACAAAAAGCGGGGCAACAGCTTTGGCAGATTTTGCCACTTGGCCCTACTACCTATGGCGATTCGCCCTACCAGAGCTTTTCAGCATTTGCGGGGAATCCGAGTCTAATTGATATAGACCGGATGGTCAAATTTGGCTTACTCTCCGAGGACGATTTGAGCGACGAAGAGTTTTCTGATTCGTTTGTAGATTTTGAAAACGTACAAAAAGTAAAACACCTGTTACTGCGTAAGGCATACAAAAATTTTAAGAGTAGTGGCACGTATGAGACTAAAAAAGAGTTTGTTACATTTATAAAGAATAACGATTATTGGCTGGAAGACTACGCCATGTTTATGGCCATTAAAGAAATTCAGGGTGGCAAAGCGTGGCAAGATTGGGACGAAGGGCTTAAACGTCGGGACGAAAAAGATTTGGCTGTAGTGAAGCTCGATAAGGGCGACACAATTTCGTTCTATATGTTTTCTCAGTTTGTATTCTTTCGTCAGTGGAGCGCCCTAAAGGCGTATTCGAATGCCCACGGGGTGCAAATTATTGGCGATTTACCGATCTATGTTTCTGGCGATAGCGCAGACGCATGGGCGAATCCGCAACTTTTTGAATTTGACGAAGATTTGCGCCCGACGCTCGTAGCCGGTGTGCCTCCAGATGCTTTTTCGGAAACCGGACAACTCTGGGGAAATCCCATCTACGACTGGGAGTTTATGCAAGAAACCCAGTTTGATTGGTGGGTGAAACGAATGAAAGCCAATTTGTCGATCTATGATTATGTACGGGTCGATCACTTTCGTGGTTTCGAAGGGTATTGGGTTGTACCTGCTACCGAAGACACTGCCGTAAACGGAAGTTGGGTAAAAGCTCCTGGGATGCAATTGTTCAAACGCTTGCAAGAAGTATTGGGCGATTTGCCGATTATTGCGGAAGATTTGGGTGTGATTACGCCCGAAGTGGAAGAGCTTCGCGATGGGTTCAACTTGCCGGGTATGAAAGTGCTTCAGTTTGCTTTCGAAAGCGATGCTAAGAACTCATACCTCATGCACCATCACATTAGAAATAGCGTGGTTTATACGGGTACGCACGACAACGATACTGTGTTGGGCTGGTATCAGAATCTAGGCTCGAACGGAAAACGGAATTTCGAAAACCATTTGGTTTGTGTGCAAGAACCTCATTGGGATATGATTCGTTATGCTTGGTCATCGCCCTCCCGTTGGGCACTTACGGTAGTTCAGGATTTACTTGGACTCGACAGTGCCGGACGCATGAACACCCCAGGCACAAGCTCTGGTAACTGGACTTGGAGACTCTTGCCCAATCGCCTGAACGATGAAATTGCAGATCGTTTGTTGGAACTTACGCAGTTTTACGACCGTATTGCAACTTGCTGCGAAGAAGAATGCGATTCAGACCAAAACGCGGATTAAAAATAAGCACAACGGGCACTTTAAAAGTGTCCGTTGTGCTTTTTAAGTTGACACTGTGGTGTCGAAAGAAATGCTCAGTTTCTTGGGTGGCCTTACATACCCCAATCCAGACGAAACAAAAGACTCGCTTCCAATGAAAAATAAGGATCAGAAAGATACGTACCACCACTATTCCTAAACGAGGGTATTATATACCTTGGAGCCAAAGCAAAAGAGTACTTGCCCGAACTTCGATACAAATATTTAGGGCCAAAACCCAATGAAAAAGAATGTAATACCTTGGCCGACAAATCGTTAGTTCCATCGCCATCCAAATCCTGTCCAGCAATTGCCTCAATAAATTCGTAACCTGCTGATACAGATGCCCACAACGTATGACTCCTTTTGCCCAGCAACCGTTGCCCAAATTCAAAAGCGAAAAAACCCGAAACATAATGCGATGTCACAGTCTCCAAATCGTCGTAAAATACCATATAGGGTTTTTTGGTGTCCCCAAATCGCAACTGTACACTCAGGCCAAACTGCTTGTTCGGATAATTACTATACACAGAAAACCCAAATAGCGCATGGTTCCCCAAAAAACTCGAAGATTTCGTCGGAATAAAAGCCCCCAGACCAACTCCATACGTAACAGAAGCCCCCGTTATTTGTTCCAAAAGTTTTGCATCTGCAGCCAGAAATAGCGGAGAGTCTTTATAATCAAACACATAGTTTGCCGTATTCTCATTCCATCGCGTCAGCCGAAATGCGAGGTAGCGCTCGTCGGATCCCGTATAATCAGCCATATTATCAGCCGCAGCATGAGCAATGGCGTCCAAAAAAGCCACCAAATTCGGCACAACGAGCAAGCCAGCATCATACCGAATCATATCAATCGCATCCAAACAATCCAACACAGCCACGGGTGCAAAACTCTGCTCATAACGTCTGGTTTTCAGATCTATAAGCGCATGGCCAGCCCCAATAAACACATCGTACCCACAACTCGCCTCCCAAGCATCGAGCATGTCAAACGCTTCATTATAAGCTTTTTGCTGAATGAGAATCGGGAATTTTGCCAGCGTTTGATCCTCAGCCGCAGCACAATCTTGAGCCAAGCCACCCAAGCTAAACCCGAAAACTAAGAGCAGCACAAACAAACAATTCTGAAAATATCTTATACCTAAGACAATCATACCATCTATAATTTAGTGAAAATCAACACGAATACAGCTTCCACACAGCCCCATCAGTAAATACAAAAATACAGTATTCATGCAAATAAAATAAGGATCCAGAACAAGTCCCACGAAAAAGTAGCCCCCGAAAGCCAAGGCTTAAAAAATAAAAAGCTACCTTTGAGATGCATATAAACACAAACCATAATAACCAATGAGTGTATTAGTAAACAAAGACTCTCGCGTAATCGTGCAGGGTTTCACCGGAAGCGAAGGGACTTTCCACGCCTCTCAAATGATCGCATACGGCACCAATGTAGTAGGTGGAGTCACCCCTGGTAAAGGCGGGCAGTCGCATTTACAGCTCCCTGTATTCAATACCGTACAAGAAGCCGTAAAAGAAACAGGTGCCGATGTCTCCATTATTTTTGTACCACCAGCATTTGCGGCCGACGCAATTATGGAAGCAGCCGACGCAGGTATCGCTCTCGTAGTAACCATTACCGAAGGAATCCCTACCCAAGACATGGTAAAGGTGCGCGAATACCTAAAGTCGAAAACAACCCGCATGATCGGGCCAAACTGCCCCGGCGTAATTACCGCTG
>JBDKHP010000251.1:0-2842 GCA_039797645.1 Bacteroidota bacterium | reverse complement strand
AAGCAACAATCGTAATTTTTGTTTTCTCCATCTTTACCAACGAATTCACAAAGCGATTTCAGAACAAAAAGCGCATGTTGCGCCAACTTGTATTGCTTACCCATCTTCCCATGTTATTGTTTGTGTTTTTTCGTGCAAATTATCAGAATTTAGCTCCATTGTGGATTTTTCAAATTGTATTTCAGCTCATATTTTTAGTGCAGTTTCTTACCCGACCAGTTATTTACCCAGTTATTACATCCATGCTAAAACAAAACTACGGGGTTGGTAATTTCGGAAAACTATATGGTTACTCTATCACATTCAACCGAATTGCGATTATGCTGGCCGCGTTTACCTTTGGCGTGTTGCTCGATTCGGATCCTTTTGCATTCGTTTGGGTGTACCCTATACTCGCCGGTATGGGTATTCTGGCAGTATTTACGTTGAGTTCCATTCCCTACACCGCACCTGAAGTAAATTTCGAAAAAAACTTTCTGGCAGCTATCCGAATTTCATTTTCGGAAATGGTGCGGATTATACGGGAGAATAAAGCTTTTAGAGATTACGAAATTGGTTTTATGATTTATGGCATTGCCTGGATGGTAACAATGGCTTTGGTTACCATATTTTTCGAACGTGAGTTAAAATTAAATTATACCAGTGTAGCGACCTACAAAAATGCCTTCAATATACTTACAATCATCTTGTTGCCATTCGTAAGCAAATTGGTAGATCGGTACGACCCGCGCAAATTTGCTGCCTTCACCTTCTCGGCGATGATGCTTCATACCGTATTTATGGCACTCACATTTTGGTTTCCGAGCTACTTTTATTTTGGTGACATTAAAGTTTATCACATGCTGATTCTTTCGTATATCGCCTTTGGAGCGTTTCAATCGGCAATGACATTGGCGTGGAATATTGGTTCAGCGTATTTCTGTCCGCCTGCGGAGGTTACGCACTACCAGTCGGTACATTTAACAATGGTTGGCCTTCGCGCACTTTTCGCCCCACTCATTGGGGTGTATTTGCTAAGTTATATGAACTATGGTTTTGTATTTTCGCTGAGTGCCATATTGTTGTTGGCGGCTATGTTTTTCAATTTGTGGTCGGTGCGAAACACGGCTCTTAGTGGTGCTGCAATCAAGAAGATGCCCTCATAATAAATTACGTGTTAAGGAGTCCACTCTAAAAAGTATGTTCGCCACGAATGCACGAATTTTTATAATGTATAATACCTTGAATACATGATAGTTATTTTTACGAATATTTTTTTTTCATAGAAAAAAATGGCTTTTTAGAGTGGACTCTGTTAAGTCAAAGGAATTGAACAATACGGCCTTTTGTCGTGGAATTTTGGGTATTCAAAATTTGCAGCTATCCGAACAACAAAAAAATAGCGTTTTGGAGTTGTTGCCCAACAGTATTTGTAATGGCGGCTACCGGATACCTGCTTTGTGTTCTCGCGTTCTGAAACGAAGCCAACTGTAAGTATTTGTATTTCACGTGGATAACGTCAGTGGAGGATGCTTGCTCCTGTGCTTGCGCTGGAAACACTTGTGCGAGAAGCGAGGGTGTCGCTTGAAGCGCACCCCTGGGTATGGGTGTTGTTCGTTTCATGGCCATCGGCCAACTGAAAGTATCGGCCCAACGAACCTAGGGCGTGGGTTTGGAAGGTGGGAGTACGGTCTAGCCCGGATAGTAGCGGTAGCCCACAGCAATGTGACGTAATTGCCTTTTGTACTGTGGTTTGATTGGAATACAAATGTAGCCAAGTGGTGTGGTACCCGTTTGCGAGGACTACAAGCGGATAGCCGGCAGCGGGGCTTATTTGAAAAGTTTTGCTCCCGCTCCTTATCTTTCTTTTTATTTTTTTATTGGTTTGTATTGGGTTTTGTTGTACTGAAATAGGTAATGGGCTTATTCGTGGTATTTTACCTTATTCGTATTCGAACAATTCGTTCTTTGTATTGAAGAAAGCTGTGCGATTGTAGAAGCTTATTTCGGTAAGTGTCGTGGTGTAAGGTGTTCGGGCAAAGCATTTTTCGTGGGTGAGCAATTGGCCCTTGGAGTTGAATACCTCGAAGACCTCGGCTTGTTTGAATGCTACCGATTTTTTTTCGGGAGAGAAGGCCAACTTGCTGTATTTGTGGTGGTTAATTGGGGTTCCGAAAGTATTCCAGATTTGGAATTGATTGGGTTTGGGTTGTACCACGAATAAGGCAGAATCGAGCCGACGGATATCGGCAAAGTTGGTGCCCCAGAGTTTTTGGGCGTGTGCATTGTAAAAGCTAAATGTATTACCACTTTTTGCAAAACCTAAGCCACTTGCCAACTGTACGGGGCTGATTACAACATTTGGAACTAGCCAAAATGATTGTTGGTTTTTGAGATTAAACAGCTCTTTTTTACGTCGGCTGTCGTAGACAACTGTGGTGTCGTCAATTCTTGTGGGGCGGGTAGGGAGCAAAATTTTTTGCTGTGGGTCTGCATACATTCCGCAGTACCATTTGTTATTGTCGCGATCGAGGTAACTGTAATATTCGGAGTTGTTTGGGCCGAGGTCGCCTACTTTGGGTATTGTGATGGCGACTCCAGAAGTGTCGAATAAAAAATGCGTTTTCTTTTTTGCGAGTACGGCAAAGTAACGATTTGTTCCGAGGCTGTCGATATGGCGGTATTTTGGCTCTAGTATCCAGCCGCGTTGTGTGTGAAAAAGTCCCATTTTCTTGTTGTTTTTCGCTACTATGTAGAATTTGGGAATGCCCAGTGGAATGATTTTTTTGAACCGGGCTTTTAGGATTAGTTTACCCGAGAGGGCCATTATGCCCCATTTCTTTTTCCGAACGACAAAGATGCT
>JBDKHP010000250.1:0-5600 GCA_039797645.1 Bacteroidota bacterium | reverse complement strand
CCGTGGCCAAGCCCATGCCCATGCCGTTGATGGCAGAGGTGGTGGTTCCTAGTACGGGGCACATTCCTAACAGGAGTACGAATGTGGGGTTCTCGCGAAGAAGACCACGGGTGAAAATGCTCATTTTATTCATGTTTTCCTCCTTTCATATAGCTTGTGTAAGCACGATCTACGGCGTCGGTGAAGGCGCGGGAACTGATGGTGGCTGCGGTAATTGCATCGACACTGCCGCCGTCTTTGGTAACTTTTAGTTTGAAGCTTGCGGGGTCTTTGTCGTTGAACTGGTCGCTCCAAGGCGATTTACTTTTGTCCATTTTGTCGCCAAGGCCGGGGGTTTCGCCGTGTTCGAGTACCGAAGTGTTGATTATTTTGCCTGTTGGATCCAAACCGATCATGATGTAGATGCGTTTGGAAAAGCCTTTGTCTGAGTATGTTCTGACGGCTGTACCTACCAATACCTTTCCTTTGCGGCAAGGGTAACAGGCTAGTGCTTCGTCGCCATCTTGTGGTAATTCGTAGCTTTCGGTGCCCGGTTGGTTGTCGAAGGCTGGTGCTACTTGTTGTATTGCGTTGTTGAGCTTGGCTTGTTTTGCCTTCTCGATAGGGCCTGCTGTGAGTTGATACACATAGCCCAAAACTGCTGCCGACACAAAACCGATTACGGTGAGTGCCAGTATCATATTGAATAAAGTGGATTCGCGCTTAGCCATTATTTTTGTACCTCCCCAAAACGTTTAGGTTTTATGTATCTGTTTATGAGCGTGGTGTAGATATTCATAAGCAGAATCGCAAACGAAATACCCTCGGGATATGCTCCCCATACGCGGATGATTACCGTAAGTAGGCCAATGCCCACGCCGTAAACCAATTGCCCGGTGGTGCTCATGGGCGATGTTACCATGTCGGTAGCCATATAAATCGCACCTAAGACAACGCCCCCTGTGAGTAAATGAAACATCGGTGGCGCAAAGTGCTCGGGGTTTACTGCCCATAGAATGCCTGTAAATACGGCTATTGTAGCAAAAATGGAAACGGGTATATGCCACGTAATAATCTTACGAAACAACATATAGACACCGCCAAGTAGCAAGGCTACGGCAGAAATTTCGCCCATCGAACCGCCAGTGTAACCGATGAAAAGATCGAGTGTTGAAGGGAGTTTGTCTAGCAAACTAGAGAAGCTTTCGCCGTTGCGCAGACCTTCTTTCACAATGGCCAAGGGTGTTGCTCCGGTTGTAGCATCGAGTCCGAAGTACATTGGGTTTGGCAAAGGCCATTTTGTCATATCTACGGGGAAGGAAATCAGCAAGAAAACGCGACCTACCAAGGCGGGGTTGAGTGGGTTCTGACCCAAACCACCAAACGACATTTTTGCAATTCCTATCGCCACCAAACTACCAATGAGCAGGATGTGTATGGGCAAATGCGTGGGCACGTTGAAGGCCAACAGCAAACCCGTGAGTGCTGCCGAACCGTCGGTAAGTGTGGGGCGTTGTTTGAGTAAGTATTTAACAATCAGGAACTCAAACATCATGGCCGAGGCCACCGAAACCAAGGTGACGTACAAGGCTCCAAGGCCAAAGAAATAGACCGACACTGCCAAAGCGGGCAGCATGGCGAAAATTACGCCATACATGAGCTTATCGACAGACTCAGTACCTTTTATGTGCGGCGAAGGCGACACATTTAAGAAATTACTCATTTGAATGTCTTTGTGTTTATGAATAAACTTGTGAATATCGTGCTTCAATATTAATTCTTCCGGCTACGGATAATTTTACCGACGGTGGTTTTGCCCAGACGTATGTAATCGAGCAAGGGGCGGTCTGCTGGGCAGGTGTAGCTACACGAACCACATTCTATACAGTCCATTACGCGTTCGGCTTCGGTACGATCCCAGATGCGTTTCTGCGTGGCCGACATCAGCAAGAAGGGCTCTAGCCCCATTGGGCATACGCTTACACATTTAGCACAACGGATACAGGGTTTCATTTCCTTCCGGCCACTTTCGGTAGCTGGCAGAATCAATACGCCCGACGTTCCCTTGGCCATCGGTACATCGAGACTGGTGAGTGCCTTGCCCATCATTGGGCCACCGCTGATAATCTTGCCTGTATCGTCGGGCAGTCCGCCAACAAGGGTGAGCAAGCTATTGAGAGGTGTGCCTACGCGAACTTGAAAATTACCTGGTCGTGGTACCGACTTGCCAGTAACTGTCACGATACGTTCCACCAAAGGTTTGTTCTTTTGTACCGCTTCGTACACAGCCAAGGCGGTAGCCACATTATGTACCACAGCACCCACCGCAATGGGCAATGCGCCCGAAGGCACTTCCCTACCAATTACGGCCTTTATGAGCTGCTTCTCGCCACCCTGCGGATATTTCACCTTGAGCGGTTGCACACTCACGCCTGGGAAGGCACTAAGTTTCGACTCGATGAGCGCAATAGCGTCCTTTTTGTTATTCTCGACACCAATTACGGCTTTCGTAACGCCAAGTGCAAGCATCAGAATTTTCACACCTACAAGCATTTCGTCGGTGCGTTCTAGCATCAAGCGGTGATCCGCTGTGAGGTACGGCTCGCATTCTACACCGTTGAGCAGCAGTACTTCGGCCAGCATTCCTTTTGGCGGATTCAGTTTTACGTGGGCCGGAAAAGTAGCACCCCCGAGTCCGACAATACCAGCACCTTGAATTTTCGCCAAAATCTCAGCCGCATTCAGTGTTATTTCAGCATTGAGGGTTCCACTTCGGTCTATTTGCGCTTCCCATTCATCGCCTGCTACCTTAATAAACACAGCAGTACGTTTGAAGCCCGAACTATCCAAGGTTTCCTCAATTTTCTGTACCGTACCCGATACCGACGAATGGATATGTGCCGATACAAAACCCGCACTTTGTGCGATAAGGCTACCCACTTTCACTGTGTCGCCCTTTTTTACCACCACTTGTGCAGGTGCCCCGATGTGTTGCGACACCGGGATAACGACCAACGAACCATCTACCGGAGCAAGCACTTCGATAGGTATATTTGCCGAGAGTTTATTCTCTGGTGGGTGAATTCCACCTATTCTAAATGTTTTTAACACGACCAACTCCTTTATTTTCAGGTTTATGTGTAAATAGTTTAAACTTCAGTTTCGGGTTTCTCAGTCGATTCATCTTTCCGTGTCTGCGCCATTTGGCCCAAATCAACACCCGACGCATTTTCGGCCTCTTTCGTATCCATAACCAGATTCACAGGCGCAATCACTTTCACTTTTTTCGGCGGAAAATTCACCTCGTGAATCGCCTCGGTAGGGCAAACCTCCACGCATTTGCGGCAAAGCGTACATTTATTGTAGTCGATATACGCCAAGAAATTCACAATCTTAATCGCATCGTGTCCGCACACCTTCTCGCATTTCGTACAGCCAATACACGCCACATCGCAAGCCTTTTTGGCCACGCCGCCCTTATCCTCGTTCATGCACGCCACATAAATACGGCGATCCTTCTTCCCTTTTTTGCGAAGCTCAAACAGGTTTTTGGGGCAAATTTCCACACAAGCATTACACGCCGTGCAGTTGTCTTGGTTCACCACAGGCAAACCCGTCTCCGGATCCATGTGCAGCGCGTCGAAATGACAAACCTCCACACATTCGCCCATACCCAAGCAGCCATACGAACAACCCGTATCGCCACTGTATAAATTGGCAGCCACTGTGCAATTTGCCGCACCATCGTAGTTGTTGCTCTTGGCACGGTTGTTCAGCGTACCATGGCAGCGCAACACAGCCACCATCGGATCCTTTTCTGCCGCCACTTTCCCCAGCACATTTGCCGCGTCAGTCATCGTGCCATTGCCCCCCACCGGACAAAAGAACGTAGAAATATCGTCGGCTTTCACCAGTGCATCGGCAAATTGCCTGCAACCCGCAAAACCACAACCCCCGCAATTCGCCCCCGGAAGCACAGCCTCCACTTGGTCGATCCGTGGATCCTCATACACTTTAAATTTCTGAGCGGCAAAAAATAGAATCACCGCCGAAACTACACCCAAGGCAACAACCGTCACAATGGTGTAGATTAAAATAGGATTCATAGAATAGTTTTTTTGATGTTATGTTTAATATTTCAATATTTTCGATCCCAAAAACAAGCTCAATTCTCCAAGTGTTCCACCTGAAAATCAAAGCCTTTGCCTATAAAATTGCGGAATAAATACAAACCACCATAATAAGGAATAAGCACCCCCAAAGCCCACAAACCAGCCAGCGCATCGTCGCCAGTAATTACCGAAACCAAAATAAGCACCGTAAGCATCAGCACAAAAGGCAACACATAGCCCCAGGCCAGCGCCTTAAAACCCAAAGACGGTTTATAAAAAACTGTTACCCGTTCGCCCGGCTTATAATCCCCAGTAAAATGCGTGATTTCAATCAGTTTCTCATCAACCTCGGCTACATTACAAGCCCCCTTCACCGAACACGATACACAACCAGAACTCTGCAAGATACTTACCGACAAAGATTTACCCGACACCGCATTTACAATTCCCTCATGAACAATCCTTTCCATAGCAACCAATTTATGTACAAATCTTACCTTACAAATGTATAGATGTTTACTTTTTACAAAACCAAAAACGACTTAAAGCCCGCCTCCTGCGTCTAATTTATTTTGAATCTAAACTGACATAAGTCAGGAATAAGACCTAAGTAACAATAAAGCAATAAATTAGCTATCGGCAATCTCAATCAATTCAAAATCAAGTCGTTTTGTGAAAAAATAAACAATACTCGTACACCAAACAGACGATTTGAAAAAGAGATTGCAAAAATACAAACGTTTGTCTTTAAAACCAAGCACAAACAACTAAATCGCACAATGCCCCCCAAAATAGTAGTAACAAAGCCAAACACAGCACAACAAGAACCAGCGCAAGTATAGCGCGAAAAAAAAATAAAAAAATAATAAGGAGCGGAAGCCCAACTTTTCAAAAATAGGGCTGCTGCCGGCTCTTGGCTGTAGTCCTCGCAACGGGTACAGCGTCACTTGGCTGCCGAAGCTTTCCAATTGTACCGCGCTACGAACGGCCACGCCACACATGCTGTGGGCTACTTGCCGCGATCCGGGCTAGGCCGAACCTGCTGTTTTTCAATCCCACGCCGTAATATCGCGGGGCAAACAATCCAGTTGGCCTACGGCCATGTAGCAAATCTGCGAATGTCCTTAACCATTGAAGCGCGACAAGGTCAATCAATTCACAAATCGACACAAGCATTTCTGAACTTGGCCGTTGGTACGAATGTTACCCTAAGTTCGCCCTGATAATCTGTATTTTGGCAACAGACCATTTAGCCAATACATATTACCTCACTATAAAAAACAGAAAATATAAAAAAATGAATCAAAAATTCATCGAACTTCAACTTTATATTACACTCTAAACACTCGAACAACATTGCCTCCATATTACCATCAGTTTCTAAAACCCCTGCGAATGCACCCATGCGAAACAGCAGAATATTCAATGCGTTTTAGGTAGTTCACTTCCACTGCCCAAGCAAAGTCAGCTAGGGTGGGAGGCTCAGGGATTTTAGGCAACGCCCCTTTT
>JBDKHP010000249.1:0-2517 GCA_039797645.1 Bacteroidota bacterium | reverse complement strand
GGACAGGTCGAGACCTGTCCCTACCACGGTGGTTACTTTTTGGGGGATTTCTGTGTGAATTGGAGCTTTTTTCACTGCTCGTTTTTGGTGCAACGTACATTGTTTCAGACTTTTGAGCAACTTGCTGCACCCACCCCGCCCTAACGAGTCCCCTCCGTTGAGGGGTATTGGCTGACGCGTACCCTACTGCTTGTACCGGAAACACTTGTGCGACACCCTCGTTACGGGTGTTGTTCGTTTCATGGCCGCAGGCCAACTGAAAGTATTAGCCCAGCGAACCTACGGCGTTACAAATGGTGCTGCCGTTCGGCCTAGCCCGGATAGTAGCGGTAGCCCACAGCGGTGTGATGCGGTGTCAGCAAGCTGACGCTATTCGTTTGAAATACAAAGGTTTCCAGTTGATTTCGTACCCGTACGCGAGGACTACAAGCGGATAGCCGGTAGCCGCCGCCTAAAATAGTGTTTGGCCTCCGCTCCTTAATATTTTTATTTTTTTCGCTCTCTGGTTTTATTGGGGGCTGTGTTTGGTGTTGTGCGAGATTGTAAGCATTACCTCGCTGGAATCGGATTCTATAAAATGCGACAGTATTGTTTTCTTTTTTCTTAGTTCGTTGTACTACAACAAAAGCACAGAAGCCAGCAAAACGGATAGGCCGAACCAATAAGGTTTATTAACTTTGCGCCCAAATAACCACATACATACAAATGATTTCATTAGACAACGTTTCGGTATATTTCGGCGGCACGCCTTTATTCAACAAAGTATCATTTCTGGTCGATAAAAAAGATAAGATTGGTTTGGTAGGTAAAAATGGTGCCGGAAAATCTACCATGCTTAAAATTATTATCGGCACGCAAGCTCCTTCAGAAGGTACTTTGAGTCTCAAATCTGAAATATCGCTGGGCTATTTGCCGCAGACAATGCAAGTGTTCGATACGGTGAGTGTACGCGAAGAGGCGCGTAAAGCGTTTGAACACGTACTGCAACTTAAACGACTCACCGAAGAAATTAACGTACAATTGAGTACGCGCGAAGATTACGAATCGGCTGAATATCTTAAACTTATAGATAAACTTACGGTCGCGAACGACCATTTTCAGAACCTTGGCGGGAATACCATCGAGGCCGATATTGAAAAAGTACTTCTGGGGCTTGGTTTTAGCCGCGAATTAATTGATGCGCCCACATCTACGTTTTCTGGAGGTTGGCGTATGCGCATCGAGTTGGCCAAAATTCTGCTTCGCCGACCCGACGCTTTGCTTCTTGACGAACCGACGAACCACCTCGATATTGAGTCGATACAGTGGTTGGAGCAGGAACTTATTAATTTTCAGGGTGGTATGGTGCTTATTTCGCACGATAAGCGCTTTCTGGATCGGGTGACAAATCGCACGGTCGAAATTTCTTTGGGGCGAATTTACGACTACCGTGCTTCGTATTCGGAGTATAAAGTGTTGCGTGCCGAAAGGGTGGAGCAACAAATGTCGGCATTCAAAAACCAACAAAAGCAGATTGAAGACACCGAAAAGTTTATCGAAAGGTTTCGGTACAAGGCTACGAAATCGGTGCAAGTGCAGAGCCGGATTAAGCAGCTGGATAAAATAGATCGTATTGAAATTGAGGAGGAAGATAAATCGGCGGTGCATTTCAAATTTGCGCCTGCGCCTAGGTCGGGCAATGTGGTTGTGAAAACCGTGGGTGTTTCTAAAAGTTTTGGAGCGAAGCATGTTCTCAGTGGCATAGACTTCGAACTAGAACGCACCGACAAAGTTGCTTTTGTGGGCAAAAACGGTGAGGGCAAAACTACGTTTTCGAAAATTATTATCGGCGAACATACATACGAAGGTGAGCTTAAGTTGGGGCATAATGTAACGATTGGCTATTATGCGCAAGATCAGGATCGTTTGCTCGACGGAGAACGAACGGTACTCGAAACTCTCGACGATATTGCTACGGGCGACATCCGCCGACAGGTGAGGGATATTTTGGGTGCTTTTTTGTTTCGTGGGGAAGATGTGGAAAAGAAGGTGAAAGTGCTTTCGGGCGGTGAACGTTCGCGTTTGGCTTTGGCGAAACTTCTTTTGCAACCTTACAACTTACTGGTGCTGGATGAGCCGACGAATCACTTGGATATTCCGTCGAAGGAGGTGTTGAAACAAGCGCTGCTGAATTACGACGGGGCGATGGTTGTGGTGTCGCACGATAGGGATTTTCTCGATGGACTTACGGATAGTATTTATGAGTTTTCTGAAAAGTCGATAAAGTTGTATTACGGTGGGCTGAGTGGCTTTTTGGAGAAGAAGGCACTCGCGAATATGAACGAGTTTGAGAAGAAACGTGCTGATGATAAGGTCTTGCGTGAGGCGAAACAACTTACCGACAATAAGGTGAAGTTTGAGCAACGGAAGGAAGTGGATAAGCGCATTCGTAAAGTGGAGCAAGATATTAGTCGGGTAGAGGCGGAGATCGGTAAAATTGAAGCGCAGATTGATGATGCGAACGTTAAAATGGCTGAA
>JBDKHP010000248.1:0-4688 GCA_039797645.1 Bacteroidota bacterium | reverse complement strand
TTCAGATAATAAGAGTTATTCATTACTTGTTGCTTAAAGTTCATATTACCAGTCTGTTAGTAAAAAAAGAATGGCCAATATCCAAAACTGCGTCGGCTAATATATATCAAAATTAATAGATGCAAACATTTTTGGATTAAAAATTAAAAGTATAGCTCATGCCGAGCGTTGTGAATTTCGGGTCGGTAATTAATAATGGCCTGATATTCATTGATATATCATCGGATATATCGAAACTTGCAAAATGTGCATCCACATTGGCGTCGATAATATTTAGTGTATATATGGCAACTGTGATTAGGTAGTTGAGATCTCGGTAGCGTCGGTAATAGGACATACCTTGTTTGGCGCGTTCCTTCATGTACGAATCGGTCTGGACGTCGTACTGTTCGCGGTAAAATTTGTAGCGTTTGTCGAAATCGTTAATTAGGTACAATGTGGTGGCAAATGCACCATATATAATAGGTATCTTCCAGACTTTTCCGTTGTAAAACTGTCCAGCGCCGGGTACTACCGCAGAAAGCCAAGTGGCAATTTTGGGGTTCTTTTTTCGGACTGAAACCGCTATTGTATCGCCTGCAAGAAGAATTGGTGCAGGCTGGATCGTGTCATTACTGGAAATAACTACCTCATTTATGGTTGTAGTTACAGCGAGACTGTCGGTTTGTGCGTGAATTGTGGTAGCGATACCGCAACACATAAAGAGTAGCAATATCGGGATATGTATTTTTTTCAGAAACACCGTGATAGCTTTCATTTCATTAAAAAACATGAGCCTTACTTTGCGAACAAAATAAGGCTCTGTGTTTGGTATAATCTGTTATTAGTCGTTCAGTTTTTCAAACAAAGCTGCCATACGCGAGAAATCATCGTCAGATTTGAAGTTAATCACAATCTTTCCTTTGCCCGCCGTATCTCTGTTAATCTGAATTTTAGATTGTAGCTTAGTAGCCAATAGACCTTCTACGTCGCGGTGTGAATTGGGTAATGACAGAGGTTTCTTTTCTTTCTTTTCTTCTTGCGCCGGGTCGGCAATCAGTCGCACCAATTCTTCGGTGCTTCTTACCGAAAGCTCTTCGGTAACAACCCGTGTGTACACCATGATTTGCACTTCGGGGTCTTCAACAGCCACCAATGCACGTGCATGTCCCATAGAAATAGCTTTTTCGCGGAGGCCAAGTTGTATTTCGGCAGGCAGCTTGAGCAGACGCAAGTAGTTGGCCACTGTAGAGCGTTTTTTACCAACCCTATCGCTCATTTCTTCTTGTGTGAGCTTACATTCGTCAATAAGACGTTGGTACGAAATGGCAATTTCAATTGCATTTAGGTCTTCGCGCTGAATGTTTTCAACGAGCGCAAATTCCAGCATTTCTTGGTCGTCGGCCTCACGTACATACGCTGGTACTTGGGTTAGCCCCGCGAGTTTAGAAGCCCTGAGCCGGCGTTCACCAGAAATTAGCTGGTATGTGTCGTTGTGTAGCTTACGTACAGTGAGAGGCTGTATAATGCCAAGTTTGCGTATAGATTCTGCCAATTCTTGAAGTGCTTCCTCATCAAACTCGGTACGAGGTTGGTACGGATTCACTTCAATTAGATCCAAACTAACTTCGCTTACGCCATTATCGGCCAACGGATTCTTAGTTTCGTATTTTTGGTCGTCTATCAACGCGCCCAAGCCTCTGCCCAATGCATTCGGACGTTTTGCCATTTTCAGTTAATTTACAAAGTATATAAATGCAAGCTGCGAATATTTAATCTTCTACCAAAACCTCCGCAATGGCGTGTCGGCCAAGAAGCTCCGAGGCAAGGTTTAAGTAATTAATTGCCCCCCCCGATTTAGCATCGTAGGTAATCACAGGCATTCCAAAACTTGGAGCTTCGCTGATTTTAATATTTCGGCGTATAATCGTTTTAAACACCATGTCCTCAAAATGCTTCTGCACCTCTTCAACCACTTGGTTGGAAAGCCTCAAACGCGAATCGTACATTGTTAGCAGAAAGCCTTCTATCGACAGTTCGGGGTTTAGTTTGCTTTGCACCATGCGAACGGTATTTAAAAGTTTGCCCAAGCCTTCGAGCGCAAAATACTCGCACTGAACGGGAATCATCACCGAATCGGCTGCTGCCAGCGCATTCAGTGTAAGCAAGCCTAAAGATGGCGAACAGTCAATGAACACATAATCATATTCGGCTCTAATTTCTTTCAAGATACCCTTGAGCACATATTCACGGTTTTCGAAATTCAACATTTCGATTTCCGCCCCCACCAAGTCGATATGCGAAGGCATAAGGTACAAACCCTGTGTTTGTGTGGGCAAAATGGCATTGGCTGCCTTGGCATCGCCAATAAGGCAATCGTAAATACTGTGCTTGATGTTTCTCAAGTCGAATCCTGTTCCCGAGGTTGCATTAGCCTGCGGATCTGCATCCACAATAAGTACCTTCTTTTCGAGAACCGCCAAACATGCGGCAAGGTTAATGGCTGTGGTAGTTTTACCAACTCCTCCTTTTTGATTGGCAATCGCTATTACTTTTCCCATTGGGCATTGAAAATTGGTTAACTCTTTAATACTATCTTAAATTCAAGCAGTACAAATCTTATTCTTTTTTGCCTATTCACGAAACATTATTATCAAACTTTTGTTGATAAGTAAGCTATCTTACTTTTTAGCAGTATGTTATATGTTCATAACTAACTGAAGAATGGCGTAGCCCGACTTGAGAACAAAATAAATTCCGCCAGCCAACATCCCAAAACCCAAAATCTTAATGGTAATCTGAATCGTTTTCATGTTCAGCCGATGCCGATGGTTCACGATAAGGTTGGCCAAAAAATAGAACCACGTTGTAGAACCAATGGCCAAAGTTGTCGCAAAAATAAAACTCAACCAAAAAATATTCGGCGACTCATTGTCTGCATCGGTAGTATCGGTTGCCACACCCGCCTTGTCGAGGTGAAGAATTACACTATCAATCGCTTTTGTTTTTTGTTGCAATTCAGTTCTCAAATTATTATGGCCTATTTCCTGCAAACTATGTTCAATTTGCATACTTAAACCGCCCGTATTCAAGCCCAAAGCACCAGCAAGCGAGAGCATTATAAACGACGAAGCCATCCACCCGATAAACAAACCAGGGTTTAAAAAGTTCACCGCCAAACCAATTCTAAAACCACCTTTATTCCGAAGTTTATCGTTCAGAATAACGCTATCGTCCATGTGTTCAAAATCGAGTTTTGTGCGGATAATTTTCACGGACAAAGCGATAAGAAATAGTGACCCAGCACCCAGAATATAAGGTATATAAGGTGAATATAGGTCATACAATCTCGCAAATGCAAACACGCCCACAAAAGAGTACACCAAATCCGAAAGAGCCGCTCCATACGTTACCCGTTCGCAGAATCTCAATTTGCCTTTCAGTCCGTTGGAAGCAATGAGAATCATTATAGGCCCTGCCGCAGGAATAGAAAACAAAAAGCCTGTAAGAAAACCAAAAATTACAATATTAAAGATACTATCAACCATTACATTAGGGTTTCTTGGCCTATCGGAACGGGCCAAAATTTGAATCGCAAATATACTTTTATTCTCATTAAACTGATGGTTTAGAATATCGGATCTAAAACCAAAAGCATCTAAAAACGAATTACCAACAACAATTCCATTGCTCGGTGGCCCCAAAAAAAACAGTATTTCCCGTAGTATTGCCAGTGAAAAGTATTCATAAAAATCTGTAAACTAAATAGATTAAAAAAACCATACTGGAAAATTACACTCCCACTACTAACCCACCTTGCGATACCGATACCAGCCCGATGCCACAGATAGCCGAATGTAAAAAAAACATAAAAAGATTTGGAGCGGGAGCGAAACTTTTCAAATATAGGGCGGCTGCCGGCTATCCGCTTGTAGTCCTCGCAAACGGGTAGGCTGTCAGTTGGCTGCCTGAGTATTTCAATCAAACCACTGTACAAAAGGGCATTGCGTCATATTGCTGTGGGCTACCGCTACTATCCGGGCTAGACCGTGCCCCACTTTCCAAACCCACGCCGTAATCTCGCTAGGCAAGCGTACCTGTTGGCCTACGGCCATGAAGCCCGAACACCAAGCCTACGGCTTGCCTAAAGATCGAAACAGATCTACAAACGAAACCACAACAATCCTACAGCTCAGCTGCTTACTCGAAACGCACCGTTTTTCTTTGCCCAACGATTGCGGATTCACGTTTGGGAATTAACCAAACTGATGGTTTCAAAAGCAGCCCCACCGATACGCACGATGCCATAGCGAGGGAGCTTTTAAGTTTCGCCCTTTGCATTTGAATTCGTAAGCAAACAGTCCACAACCGCTTTCTTTTACCAAGCGACTTCCTTTTGTTCCGAAGTTCGCCCGAATAACTAAAGGAACTACACTTCGCATATTCCAGATAATTACCCCCTTCGCTTATCTTGTAATTACCCCTCAGCTGGCTGCGTCATTTCGAGATTCAAACTGGTTGAAATCAGCAATCGCTGCATTCGGCATAGTATTTCGGCCATAATAGCGTCGTGATTTTGTCCGTTGGTTCAATCGGCGAGGCAACACTTTGGCACGGGGAAGTAGGCCACATGGCCATCGGCCAAAATAAAGGTTTTGCCCAACGCACCTACGGCCTTACAAATGGTGCTGCCGACCGAACTAGCCCGG
>JBDKHP010000247.1:0-10125 GCA_039797645.1 Bacteroidota bacterium | reverse complement strand
CAAGTTGAAATTCCTCAAATTCAAATACGTGCAAACCGTGAAATGTTAGCTACTTACGGCATTTCAATTTCAGAATTTAATGAATTTATAGATGTTGCTTTTGGTGGGGAAAATCTTACTGATATTTATGAAGGTCAAAGACGTTTCGACCTTGTTTTGCGCCTGAATAATGAATATACGCAAACTATTGAAGGCATACGTTCTGTACTAATTGATACACAAGACGGTAAAAAAGTACCATTAGAACAGGTGGCAGATATTGTTTCAGTTTCCGGCCCGAGTGGTATAAGTCGCGAAAATGTACAACGTAAATTGGTAATTTCGGCAAACGTGTCGGGGCGCGATTTACGTAGCGTGGTTTTGGATATTCAAACAAAAATCAATAAAGACATCGTTTTGCCCGAAGGCTACCGAGTAGAATACGGCGGACAATTTGAAAGCGAAGCCAGAGCCACCCAAACATTGCTTATTACTTCAATTTTAGCCATTTTCATTATTTTCCTTTTGTTGTTTCAGGAGTTTAAAAATTTTAAACTTGCAGGTATTATTTTACTAAATTTACCATTGGCATTAATCGGAGGTGTATTCTCTATTTACTTTACATCGGGAGTTTTGAGTATTCCTGCAATTATCGGATTTATAACCCTTTTTGGAATAGCTACCCGAAACGGAATACTATTAATTTCACGCTACCAGCATTTGCAGGAAGAAGGGAAAACACTTTACGAAACCGTAACCAAAGGTTCGGCAGACCGACTGAATGCAATTTTGATGACCGCACTAACAGCAGCACTTGCCTTAATTCCATTAGCCCTTAAGGGTGATTTATCGGGCAACGAAATACAAAGCCCAATGGCAAAAGTAATTTTGGGTGGTTTGCTAACTTCTACATTACTTAATATTTATATTGTGCCCATTGTGTATAGTATAATGAGAAATCGTGGAAAATTATAAAACGGAAACGATGATAAGGTTGATAATTAAAATTAATTTAAAAATTGTAAAATCATGTATAAACATATAAGATTATTATTTCTTTTTTTATTTCCTTTTACTCTTTTTGGGCAAAATGCGATTGACAGCATTTTGGTGCAAATTGAAAAGAATAATACAACGCTTTCCGCTTTAAGAAAACAAGTAGAAGTACAGAAATTAGAAAATAAAATTGGTATTTACTTGAAAAATCCAGAATTCGAATTTAATTATCTTTGGGGACGTCCGTCTGCAATAGGAAACCGCACAGACATTAGTATAAAACAAGCTTTCGATTTTCCAACAGTTTATGGTTACAAAAATCAAATCTCCGATTTACGTAACCAACAAGTTGATTTAGAATATCAAAAGCAATTTAAAGCATTAATGTTAGAAACTCGTTTAATTTGCATAGAATTAATCTATACCAATGCTTTAAAAGTTGTTCATTCCAAAAGGATTAACCATGCTCAAAGTATAGCAACCTCATATAAAGCAAAATTCGATAAAGGTGAAGCAAATATTATTGAGTTTAATAAATCGCAAATTAATTTTTTGAATATCAAAAAAGAAGCTCTGTTAAACGATATTGAACAAAAAAGTTTATTGGAGGTGTTAATCCGTTTGAATGGAAATATGCCAATTGTTCTAAATGTTGCAATTTTCCAAACAAAAGAAATTCCTATTGATTTTGAACAATGGTATAAACAAGTAGAACAAAACAATCCTATTTTGAGTTGGCTTAAACAAGAAATTGAAATCAGCCGTAAGCAGGAGAAGTTAAATTCAGCAAATGGACTTCCTAAATTTTCGGCAGGTTATATGAGTGAAAAAGTGGTTGGACAACAATTTCAAGGCTTTAGTGCAGGGATTTCCATTCCACTTTGGGAAAATAAGAATGCTGTAAAACAAGCAAAATTACAAACTTTGGCATTGCAGAACATTGAAGCTGATAATAGATTGGAATTTTACAACCTGTTGAGAATGAATCATGCAAAAGCTATTAATTTGCAAAAATTGATAAGAGATTATCGTACTAGCTTGCAAATTTATGACAATTCAGAATTGCTAAAAAAAGCGTTCGACAAAGGCGAAATATCACTGACCGATTATATTTTAGAGCTTACAATTTATTACAACAGTATAGATAATTTGTTGCAAACGGAACGTGAAATGAACAAGGCGATTGTGCAATTAAATGTATATGAATAAAATTGTGCTACAAAAAATGATACAAGTGTGCGGCTTCACCTCTCAATTTGTATTATTTTGGATATTGACAATAGATATTTGCTATTTAAGTATTGTGATAACTTGTGGAATGGTTGATAAAAAAACCGCACAAATTTTATGCAACCCGGTGTATAGCTATTAGTTACGTATTCACAAAATTGTTGATTCTTCTGGGTTCGGGATAATGAAGCGGGTGTACAAAAGACCAGCAATTGCGTGTTGATGGCAACTATATAACGACTTTGAAGAGCCGGTGTGTTTTATCTAAGCGTAAATTTTGGTGGGTTGGATTTTGAATGTGGAGGGCAAGCCGTAGGCTTGGCGTGCGATAACGCCACATGGCCGTAGGCCAAAGTAAAGTGCTTGCCCCGCGTACCTACGGCGTAATAAATGGTGCTGCCGACCGAACTAGCCCGGATAGTAGCGGTAGCCCACAGCTGGCGAACGTAAGCCTCGGTTTAGGAAAGTGTTGGATTGGAATTCATGGGCGGCCTATTGAAAACTTCCCCTCCAGCGAGGACTACAAGCGGATAGCCGGCAGCAGCCTTTACAAATTTTGTTGGGCTACAGCTCCTTATTATTTTTTTTATTTTTTTTCGTCTGGGTATAATTCCTAGCGTTTCTGATTTGAGATAGTTTGCCTTAGGGTGGGTATCTGCTAAATAAATAGGTGCTGCATTCTATTGTTCGGCAATATTGATTCGGATTGAATTTCTGTATTTTTGTAGGTGAAAAATGGCCTTTATGTACGTGATGTCGGTTATCAATACTGGACTGGATGTTGGTTTATGTTTTGGTTTACAGATTTTTAACTCGAAAATGAATCGGCCTTACTTGCTTCGATCTAGGGTTGTTTCGTTCGCTCGGAAAGCTTAGGTGGGTTTTGATATTGCCCGACGAAAAAAATAATCGTAAAAAAGAGACGTTCAAAATTGGTAGGTTGGGCAATAATGTAGATATTTATAGTTAAATTTATGTGTTTGGATCGGCTCTTGCATTGCGTGTATTGGGTTGTTTTTTTTAGACGCTTCGATTGTTCGGACAAGGAATTTGGAAGTTTGTGTAAGTCGTTTGGGGGCAGAGTGTTTACAGTCTCTGTGTTTTCAAATACCTTATTATAAACAACTTAGATTAGATTTTGTTGCTGCTACGATGGGGCAACGAAGAAATTACCACGGGTCTTGTAAGGGGCTGTGTTGTCGCTGAGGCGAAATTAGCTATTGAAACCACGAATACAGTTAAATTGTGAAACAATATCAGGCAGGTTATATCACAGATTTTATTGAAGCGTTTAGGCTACGTTTTGACGATTCCGAAAAACTCGAGGGGCTTTTGGGCTTACTTTCGCATTTCGAGATGTCTATTCCGGCGTCACAATCCAATGCACCTACGGTTCACCCATTAATTGCTGTGGCGCACAACCTGATTATTAGGGGATTACCTACGCGTGCGTCAGTTGGTTTAGAACAACGGTTGGCCGATTTGTTTGGAAAAACGGCAAAAACAGGTTCAGATGGCCGCATAGAATTTGCGCCTATTTGTGTGGATTCGGATTCAGACCAATTGATTTATAGGGCTTTGCATATAATTGACCCGCGTATTTCTGCCTCGGATTTCGAACCGCTCGCTTGGTGGCCGGGTAAAACTGAATTGGGTTACGAGGACGACTTTTTTATGAGTCATATCCCGGCTTTTTTGGGTAAGTATGCCATGCAATTGGTGGATGTGCATTCTATGGCTACGGATTTGTTTACGGGTACGGAACAATTGGCAAATGCTTTCGATGCGTATTTTAATCATTCGGGTTGTAAGTTTGCCGATGAAGTGATAAGTTTTGTGTTCCGAATGCCGTACGAGATTAAGGGCAAACTCGGGATGATGGTAGAGTTTGATGACCATACACATTATACGTATCCGCGTAGGGAGCTGGATCTGTTGATTGGCGAGGCTGTAAATGAACAACATTGGGCACCCATGCTGCGAATTACCGAAGAGGGTTTTTCCGACATGGAAAACCAGTTAAAATCGGTGCAACGATTTTTGGAACAGGCTTATTTCGACAAACACAAAGAGAATTATATTCTGCCGCTTTATGGCCAAACTGAAAGTTTGGATATTTTACAACTTACCCTTACGCCATTTGCGGTGGCGCGTTTGCAACGGGCTGTAATAGAACTTGTTCTGAATGGAACGCTCCCCATGGATGCTTCCGTTTGGCGAATTGCGATTATAGAACGGGATATTCCTTGTGGTGAATTGGCGATGGCCGATTTGCAAGAATTGTTGACAAACCTTTTTATATTGCATGGCGAAGGGCTGGATATTAGCAATATGCAAGCTTTCCCAGATATTGTGGTGAAGACTTTCTACACCCAAGAATTTGCGGCTGCCAAGGGTAATTTTGGCGTTAGCTCGGCCCAAGCTTTAGAGGAATTAAACCCGGATGAAGCCTTCGACTTGTTGATCGATTTTTCGATACTTGGGCGTAATGGGATTGCATACAAAGCTCCAAAATTTAATGCCAAAAACGATATTACGATTCGTTCGGCAAGAAGAATACGAAGTAAATTAAATCTGGAACTTCGCAAACCGATTCAATACGAGAGTATTTATAAAAAAGCCATCAATGGGCAACGTATTATCCGTGGGGTAAGCAGGGCGGCTTTAAATTATCTGACACAGAGCTTTTTTCGTAAAGATGAGCTACACGACGACCAGTTGGCCTTGTTAGATTTGGTGCTTCAGCGCAAAAATTCTGCGGGTTTGCTGCCACCTCGTAGTGGCAAATCGTTGGTGTTTCACCTAGCGGCTTTGTTGCAACCGGCACCGTCGGTTGTCATTACGCCACTCACGAGTCTTACTAAGAATCAGCTCGATAGGTTGTGGCGACACCATATTGAACAGCTCCACTGGATCAATATGGGTCTGCGTATGCCTGCCGATTTAAGAGCTGCCTTTGACGAATTCGAAGAGGCACAGTCGGTATTTAATTTTGTAGCCCCTGAGTTTTTTAGGAATACCGAATTCCGTAAAAGCTTGGCCAAGGTAGAGGGCACAAGCACAGGTATCGCTTATTGTATCATCGACGAAATTCACTGCTGCTCAGAATGGAGCCACGATTTCAAATCTTCCTATTTTCAGTTACCGAAAATTATCCGTGAATTTATACCCAGATCTTGTATATTGGGTTTGTCTGGCACATCGTTCAACAATACAATTTTCGATATTCAGTCGCAATTGGGCATCGAAGACAGTAACACAGTTATACGCGAAATAGACGGGCATTTGTATCAAGCCAAGGTAGAATTGGTAGAACTTCCCAAAACGAATACGACAGGAATTTTCTCACTTGCCAAAGATCAATTGGCACGCAAGAAACAAGTACAAGCTGTACAAATCGCAACGAAATTTAACGACGCCAAGCAAAAGGCAATATTTTACACCCCGTATAATTTTGGCTTTTTGGGCATTACAGATCGGACACGCGATGGCTTGGCAGACAAACTTCGTAGTACCTTTCCCAACCTTAAAATAGGTGCCTTTGTTGGCACCGACGTTACGTATAATAGTGCAGAGGCCGAACCACTTACGGTCTCTCAGATTAAGGAATCGCGCGAGGCTTATGAAAGTTTCTACCAGAGTGAAGCCGATTTTATCGTAAGTTCTTCGGCATTGGCCGTAGGTATAGACCTCAAACATTACGGCAACGTAATTCATTTGAATATGCCAGCCTCTATCGAATCTTTTATTCAGAAAAGTTCACGCGGCAGTTCTTACCAAGGATCGGTTACTTCAAGCATTTTGTTCAACAACAAAGAGTATCCCGTAATGGAGCGAAGCCTCGACCTCCTGCCCGATGGATCCACCCAACTTATCGAGACCACAAAATCTGTGACAATTGATGAACAGATTCTGATGGATTTTCACTACATCCGATTCCGTGGTGAACAATTCGATTTAGACAAAGTCCTTGAGTTATTACAAACCATTAGTTGGCCAGATTTCGATCCGCGCAAAGAATTACAACGGATGGTGGAGCAAGAATACGAATTGAGTATCAGTTTCATGGATTCTGGCGTTAATCAGATGAAAAAAGTCCTGATATTTATTGAAGGAGTAAACCTTGGAATGCTCATCCACGAAGAAAGCTGGAGCTATAAAATACAGCGACAAAACTACGAAAGTGGCGAAGCAATTCTACAACGAGTCGTAGAATATTTCAACCAAAAGATGCCAACTGGCGATTATAAATGGTTCTTTAGCAAAGTCCAACGCGCTTGCGAACCTGGAATAATTCCTCATTTACAAGAGTTTAGACAATCTCAAAAAGATTTCATTACCTACACAAAACCGGTATTTAAAATCGGCTTCGAGAACGACACCATCGACAGAATTTGCGATTTACTCAAAACGCATTCTTCGCAAATGTTTAATGAGGCTATCATACTACGCGCCTTTGCTTTCACCCGCGACAGTCAGTTATTTATAGAAAACCTACACCGCGTTGCCAACGTAAAAATTGTAAGCCACGAAATAGATTTGCCCAAAGAACTTGCTTCTTTGTATTACAAAATTCGCCGTCGGGAAGATACTTTGGTGGCCGTACAACAGCTATCAACTATTGGTGTAATAGACGATTACCTTATCGACGAATACAAAAGAGAAGTAGAAATAACACTCTCGCCTGTAAACAACGAATACTATGTGGTATCGTTGTACAAGTACATGAGTCGGTATATTTCGCACAACGAAGCCTACAAAGTATTTGCAGGAATCTACGAATATGCAGGCGACACAGTGCTCGAAAAATCGGCACGTTTCTTAATCAATTTCGTCTACAATTCAATTGCCCCCTCACGCTTGTATGCCATGAATGCCATGGTAAACGCCTGCAAAGAAGCCGTAGATCCAGAAGGAACAGAAGGCGAACTTACCTTTGGCGACCTAATAGAACTTTTGCTGCAATCCAAATACGCACACGCAACCCACCAACCCAACCTTATTACCGACACAAAAGGCTTTACCAACTACGATTTGGCTGTGCTGAAACAATACATAGACCATACAGGTTACAAGCGCGAAAATTGGTACCACTTACGTTCTTCAACCGAGACCCTTCTCGAAAATTTCCCCGACAATTACGTGCTCATGCTTCTAAAAGCCTATTCAATATTAGCACTATCGCCAAACGATACAACAAGCGTCAACACCGCGCTTGAATTACTCGCCGAAGGAATCAAACGGGCCGGGAAAAACGAAAATTGGGATGCTGACACGTGGAAACAACAGCTAGAAACGGTTATCGGTTGGATCAAAAGTTCGCTCCCCGATCACACAAAACTGCGCGAAGCAGTAATATTAAAAATTCATTTAATGTGGCTAAGAACTTTCAATGCAGAATTCCTATCCGCATATTCCAAAGTGTAAAATAAAAAGAATACGATAACAACCCGAAGTATGGAAGACTTGTTAAATGTAGAGCTACTCAAGCTACAAGACGAATTATCGAAATTAGGCAAAGCCGTAAGCCATATTGGCCGGGCCGAACAACTTACACAAAGTGTAATTGACGGAAGCAAATCAATTCAAGCACAGTATGTAGCCCAATTAGCTGGCATACAGCAGTATTATACAGACTTCCTCCAGAAGTCATTGGCAGCCACAGAAGGCAAACTCACCCTATTCGCAGACAAGCAACAACAGCAAGTCGATGGCTTTTCGCAGGCACTCAAACAATACGTAGAACTAGGCCAGCGCACCGAAGCCATTGCCGCCGACCACCTCGAAAAAGCACTCCAACAATACGGCGAATACCTCCGCAATACAAGCAGCTTCACCGAAACACAAATACAAAATCTGGTAGAATCCAACCAGCAACAAATTAACGAAGTACGGAAACTAATACAAGGACACCGTGCCTTTCTCGAGAAACAAGAAGAGTTGGGTATCAATCAATTAGAAACAGCAATGTTGCACAACGCAGAACTGCTGAAACAAAACTTTGCAAACACAGAAACACAAATATTGGGCATCACCGAGGCACACAAAAAACAAATTGACGACGTAAACCACGTCTTCCAAACCTATATCGACCTCAGCCAATCTACCAGCCAATTAATACGCGAAATAAGATCTGTAGATTTTCCCGCACGCCTCAATAGCATCAGCACCGACGTCACCGAATTCAAAAAAACGGTAGATAACACCATGGCCAGCATCCAGACAATCGAAAACGAAGTAGCACGTGTCAATGCCATCGATTGGAAAAGTATAGCCATGATACCCGTCGTAATAGAAGAGCAACGCAAAGACATCCAGCAACTTAAAATCGGAATTGTATTAGTCGGCATATTAGCCCTAGCATCGACAGTCGCAGCATTTTTATTCTAAAACCCAACTAATGAATTGGAAATCGGCCCAAAGATATATCGAAAATCTATCTGATTGGTTCGTAGCTAATTTACACAGCTACAAAATAGCAAACATCCACCAACTCCACATCCTACTCATAGCGTTGGGATGTTTGCTATTTATCGCAATTCTACCCAGATGCTTACGACTGGTACGCATCTATTTTTTGGCATATTTCACACCATGGGGGCGCGTTACCATCGTGCGAAGCAACGTAGATGGCGACACAATAAAGGTCGCCGACCGTTTCAACACCAACCGAAGTGTCCCGATCAGAATGATAGGCATCGACACCCCAGAGAGCCTCAAGTCCATGTATATGAACGTGGCACCATTCGGCAAAGAAGCAGCCTTATACACCCACAAACGACTCACCAAAGGCACCCGCGTAATCCTCATTTACGGCAAACTACCCTACGACAAATTCGGGCGCGAATTGGTATATATCTACCTACCATTCGGCGAGTTCTACAACGCCACCTTAGTTCGCAAAGGATACGCATTCGCCAAAGAGTACCCACCCAACACCAAGTATTCCAAGTACTTAAACAAACTCTCCGAACGAGCAAAACGCCGAAAACGAAACATGTGGATGGTGTACCAAGAAATAGGCATACTTCGCAAAGACTACAAACACAGCAAACAGTACAAAAAATTCGTAGCCCAAAACCCCAAAACCGATTTCTAAGCGAGCAAACCAGCCCCAAACCACACACACCCTATAAATCTAATACCGTAATATCGAACAACGAACAAACCAATTCACGTTAAAACCAGAGAGAGATCACCTCAGAGAGCAAAAAAAATAAAGATAAGGAGCTGTAACCCAACAAAATTTGTAATCGCGGCTACCGGCTCTTAGCAGTAGTCCTCGCAACGGGTACGAAACCACTTGGAAACCCTTGCATTTCAAACACACCACAGCAGCAAAGGCCACACCCCCACATGCTGTGGGCTACTTGCCGCGATCCGGGCTAGTTCGGTCGGCAGCACCATTTATTACGCCGTAGATACCCTGGGCAAGCACTTTCCGTTGGCCTACGGCCATGTGGCGTTATCGTACACCAAGCCTACGGCTTGGCTGAACCCCTTCCACACCCACAAAATCCCCATCGACCAAAAGAACAAAAGACCACGCAAATCACCAATAAAAACCCACGTTGAAAATTCCCTGACCACAGATTAATAGCTATATTTGTAACAGAAGCACAAGCAAAAACGCCCAATAAAAAATAGCATGATACCACTCACTTCTCATACACCACACCTAATAAATTTCGTCAACTACCGAATGCAACGCACTTTAGCTGTATCTGAGTGGCATAAATATATTCGTTAGGGCAAATTAAACAAGACTACGATGAAACAAGAAATTATTACAAACAAGATTACGCAAGATTTAAAAACCGAGATTAAAAAACTTGGGGAATTTGCGGATTTTATAGAAATCGCTGTTGCCTTTTTTTCGGATAATGAAATCTTTAAAAATTGGTCTGATAATAACAAAAG
>JBDKHP010000246.1:0-2808 GCA_039797645.1 Bacteroidota bacterium | reverse complement strand
GAATTTCGCAGATACGTTCTACCTTGTCGTTCGGAGCATTGAGCAGAATGTATTTGCTCTTTTTGCCCATCTGAACAGCATTCATACGGAAAATCAGTTTGTCCAACAAAGCCTGTTTTTCGTCGGCCAAATTCGGAGTAGCAATCAGCACAGCTTGCGAACGCATAATTGGCTCTACTTCTTTCAAACCATTGGTCATCAGGGTACTACCTGTACTCACAATGTCGCAAATTGCATCCGCAAGACCGATACTTGGGGCAATCTCTACCGAACCATTAATCTTGTGAATTGTAGCTTTAATGCCCTCACGATCTAGGAATCTTCCCAAAATTACGGGGTACGAAGTCGCAAATTGCAAACCATCTAAATCGCGCACCGATTTATAATCAAATTTATTGCTCACAGCCAAGGACAACCGACATTTGCCAAAACCCAACTGACGTACTTCTACAACTTCTTTGTCTTTTTCTGTCACCACATTTTGGCCCACAACGCCCAAATCGGCCACGCCAGTCGAAACATATTCTGGTATATCATCATCGCGGAGTAGCAGCAATTCAATTGGGAAATTACTCGACTGCATTTTCAATGCGCCTTTTCCACTATCGAAAGTAATTCCACATTCGTTCAGCAGTTCGATAGATTTTTCGCTCAGTCTGCCACTTTTCTGAATTGCAACCTTAATTTTAGTCTCCATTTTGTATTTAGTTTTAGATTATTCAAAAAAAAATAGGCTCACCCCAAAAGGTAAGCCTATCATGAAATTAGGTTTTATATCAAACACTATCATATTAGCCTACCCTTGGGCAAGAATGAAAATGGCCTTTATGATGGTGTAACAGAATCATGTATATCAATTTGAAAGCAAAGCTATAAACAATTTTTCAATTAATAATTATTAGCCGTCAAAAATTACCCAAAAATTACAAAACGCAAGGAATCTCCGAAAAACCACGATTGGCTCACAATCCGTAAAACCCACGATACCAGTCAATAAACGACTGCATCCCCTGTTTCAGCTTGGTATTCGGACAATATCCAAAATCGTCCATCAATCCGCGCGTATCCGAGTAAGTATTCACCACATCGCCCGGCTGAATCGGCAAAAACTCCTTTACAGCCTCAATTCCCAGCGCATTTTCCATCGTCCGAATAAAATCCATCAAGGCCACCGGCGCAGAATTCCCGATATTGTAAATACGGTAAGCCGCCGACGAAATCGACGGATCGGGTGCCAAAGCATCCCACAATGCCGAAGGTGTCGCAGGTTTTGCAGCCACCAGCATAATCCCCTCCACAATGTCGTCGATATACGTAAAATCGCGCTGCATTTCCCCATTGTTGAAAATCTTAATCGCCCGTCCGTGCAGCATCGCATCCGCAAACAGAAATGGCGCCATGTCCGGCCTACCCCAAGGGCCATACACCGTAAAAAAGCGCAAACCCGTAGCCGCAATGCCATACAAATGACTGTAAGAATGCGCCATAACCTCATTCGCCTTCTTTGTAGCCGCATACAAACTCACCGGGTGGTCACAAGAATCAGAGGTCGAAAACGGATATTTTTCGTTCAAACCATACACACTGCTCGAACTCGCAAACACAAAATGCTTCACCCCAAAATGCCGACAACACTCCAACACATTCAAAAAACCCGTCACATTCGAGCTTACATAATCGTGCGGATGAATCATCGAATTCCGTACTCCAGCCTGAGCCGCCAAATTACAAACAACATCAAACGGGCCTTCACCGAACAATTTTTCCAGATTGGTCAGATCAACAATATCCAGATTAACGAAACAAAAATAAGTCAGTAAGTTACTTTTAATAAGCATATTATATATAATATCGTCCGCATCAATGCCCAGCACTTTCAACCGACCGAACTTCAAATTCACATCATAATAATCGCTCAGACTATCCAGCCCCACCACTTCATGCCCCGATTCACACAATCGTTTCACCAAATGAAACCCAATAAACCCCGCAGCACCCGTAACCAAAAACCTCATACATTCAGAATAAAATTGCAACTCGCATCAAGAACCAAAAATAGCAAAACGCGGAGCATATTCCCAGTCCAATGCCGACAATAACCGATTGAAAAAAAATAAAAATAAGGATTTGGAGCGGGAGCCCAACAATACTTATATACGGCGGCTACCGGCTCTTAGCAGTAGTCCTCGCGCACGGGTACGGAATCACTTGGCCACCTTGGTATTCCAGTCAAACCCCTGTACAAAAGGAAATTGCATCACGGCGCTGTGGGCTACTTGCCGCGATCCGGGCTAGTTGAGGCGGCAGCACCATCTGCAACGCCGTAGGTTCGCTGGGCAAATCCTTTCAGTTGGCCGATGGCCATGGTGCAATTTTCATACAACCCGACCCAAAACATCCAAACAAAAAAAGACCCGACGTATCCTCAAATCGTCGGGTCTTTATCATTTAAAGTAAGCTGCATCAACACAAACTAAGCTCTGTAAAACTCAAACAAGCGCTTCACACCTTCCGCCAGTTCCACGCTATGTTTCCAGCCGTATGCGTGCAACTTGCTCGGGTCTGTAAGCTTTTTCATCGTACCATCAGGTTTGTCAGCATTAAAATACAGCTCGCCCTCAAAACCGATTGTGTTCTGCACCAACTCAGCCAATTCCTTAATACTCAAGTCGATACCAGTACCAATATTTACATGGAAATTCTTGGCTTCTTTCCCAAAATCCTCACGGCGGAATGTGTAGTTTTCTAACAAAAACACACAAGCGTCTGCCATATCTTCACTCCACAAGAACTCACGCATCGGCGCAC
>JBDKHP010000245.1:0-2799 GCA_039797645.1 Bacteroidota bacterium | reverse complement strand
TACGCTTTAACATATTCCATCCAATTTGTTATTAAGCCACTCTCATCCGAAGGTGCAGTTTGTAACGAAACGATATTTCCATAAATTTGCAGTTGTTCTAATGATAATCGGATGGAAAATGCCAATGTGAAAGATGTAATGGCGGGTGTTTCGGTTGTAGATGCTTATTTGGGTTTTTATGGTGTACAATGTTACCTGATGCTCAATATGCCAAACGAAGCGGTGGTGATGCTGCGTGCTGCATGGGTCAATTATTTATTGGTGAAAATGGGGCTGAATTGTGCGGATCTCGATCTGCAAAAACAGTTGCATTTGTATCTTACGGGTGAAGAAAACATGCTTGGTGATCTTGTGCTGGAGATGGATAGTTCACTGCACATCGAAGTTGCCGAATTGGTGTACCGTGATATTGTTTTAAGGACGGAAAGTACAAATAAACAGAGTGTTACGCTTGACGAGGTGCAGCTGCTTTATAATCGGAGTGTGGAACTTCTTGGTAGTTTTTCGGGTGCTCCGAAACTTAACTTTATTGGTTCTCTAAAACCTTTGTTTGTTCTTCAGTTGGCTTTTTATCGGGAACGAGTTCGCTACTTTACGCTCAAACATGCTTGCGATTTCGAGCAATTTGAAACAAGAATTTATTCAGAACATCGGCATATTCTGGAAGATGAAAAAGATGTTTGGGATTGGAACGAAGCTATTGATATGATTCCGTATTACGAAAATCTTTTAGAGAATGAGGCCTGATGAGTTTGTAAAGAGGGCTTCTTTGGCATTAGAGAAACTGCCTTATGTAAAAGATTTGAGCTTCGTGACTAGGGGATATGTGGTAAAAGGTGCAGCGGTGTTGGGTTTTGATGTAAGACTGAAAATTCTGTATCATGGTATTTCCCTTAAATTAAATTTTGCTTTGATTGGGAATGAAGGGCGAATCTGGGCTATAGACCGACACCAACCATTCGATTGGCACCGCCACCCGCTTAACGATACAGCCACACACGAGGTTATAGATACGCTGGAAATTGAAGAAATTGTGGCAGAACTTGATCGGGTGATTTCTGATATTCAGGCAAATAGCCCGAGTATTGATAGAAATTAAAAAAACAGAGAGCAGGAAATATTTCGAAATATACTATCAGATTATGCGTGAACACACACTTAACCATATTGCTCGTACGAAAGACGAAGCTTTGGCTGCATCTCGAATTTGGGAAGGAATGGGGCCGCAATTTAATGTTTGTTTTTGGTATAGAAGCGCGGCCGGGAAATGGATCGCTTTGTTGTATTACGAAGATTTTCGGGAATTGCGGGAAAGTGTTCCTTTTTCGAAATTATTGGATACGGAATTGGTGGCGCGTTATCCCGAAGTTAGTAGTTTGGCAGATGCTCTTGCAAGCTTAGATCCGTATGTATTGGATGAAGATTTGGATACCATGCCACCGTCGGACGATGAACATTGTGCTGCTTGCCGTGATGCGTATGCTAAGATTGAGGCTTGCGTGTCTGCAATTCTTGGGTGCTGATGGTTTGGTCCTTTATGCCTCATTTGTCATATCTGCCCACATGGCCGGAGGCCAACTGAAAGTGTGGGTATTGCGTACCTACGGCGTGGGTAGGATGCACAAGGGTTTCAACTAGCCCGGATAGTAGCGGTAGCCCACAGCTTTTTGGGGCGGCGGGTGTTACGGTTTCTGCTAACTGATTTATTCTGAGCGGGGTACATACGTACCCAGTTGATTTCGCCCAAAAAGCGAGGACTACAAGCGGATAGCCGGATAACACCGCCCTAGATCTTGTTAGGCTTCCGCTCCTAATCCTTTTTTTTTAGCTTTTTGGGAAATAATCAATTTTAGCAGATGGTGTAAATCCGTCATTTTCAGTTTTATATCGAGTACTGCGAAAAGCCAAATCTCCAATCATTGATTGGAAATTTGACCGGACTCATAACCAAATTATAATATGTTTTCAGTATTTTGGATGACTGAAAATTTTAAAGATGGACTGGATTTTTCAAAATGGAAAGATTCAAAAGAAGTTATACTGCTCAGTAAAGAATATGAAGCACTGCGGTTGTTACGAAACGACATCAACCATGCGGGCTTCGACATTTGGGCCTTAGAAAGCGGTGATTTTCAATTAAAATTGTCTGACATTCACAAAAAAATAATTTCAAAAATTCAATAATATGCTTATAAATCTTTCAAATCACCCCTCGGCCCAATGGAGCGAGGCTCAGCGAACTGCTGCAATTGCTCAATTTGGCGCAATACACGATTTGCAATTTCCGTCGGTGCCTCCCGAAGCAACAACAGAAGAGGTTATTCAAATTGCCGACGATTTGGCTCTGGCTTGTAGGCGACTCGATACCGAATATGGGCCAGTTTCGGTGATGATAGCCGGCGAACAGTGCGTAATGTATCATACCGTTCGCTACCTAAAGGCAGCATATTTTGCTTGTTATGCCGCCACATCGGAGCGAAAAGTGGTGCAAAAATCGGCCACCGAAAAGAGCATCGAATTTTCGTTTGTACAATTTCGGGCGATATAGGCAGCAACGCGCGAGTAATTTGGCCAGCCCTAACGCATAACAGCCGAAACTCCGATGTCCAACTTATTAATATCTAAATCCGAAACCTAGTATTCTTGTATAGAGGCAATTACAAGAATAAATAACAAAAGAATGACAGTACGTTGCGTCCTAGCCAAAAATAAAAAAATAAAAAAAATAAGGATAAGGAGCTGTAGCCCAACAATATTTGTAATGGCGGCTACCGGCTCTTAGCAGTAGTCCTCGCAACG
>JBDKHP010000244.1:0-3834 GCA_039797645.1 Bacteroidota bacterium | reverse complement strand
TTCCTACGATTATTGCTATTTGCCGTTTTGAAAAAACAAATCGGATGAAGATAGGTAAGGAGAGCAAAAAAATGAGCAATGTATATGCGTTTCGGTATTTGAGGTACAACATTTTGTCGTTTTGCCAGCCTAGCAAGACAATAATCATGAGTACAAACACTACAACCGCAACGATTATGAAATTCATTATTTTGTGCCAAGGCGGGAAATATCGTTTGGTTTGCAAGAAATTCTGTATGAAAAGGAAGTACGAAATCCATGCAAGACCGCCCAAAAGTTCGCCCACAAAAAATGAGTAGCGTCCTGATATCGACAATACTTCAAAAAAAGAATCGAAACTACTATTAATGAAACCAACACAGAGTACATACACAGAATAATAGAGATACGCTCTACGCCGATTGAATATCACTACGATTAAACTGATAATAAGCAGTAAGAGAAAACTGCCTAAGAAAAATGAGCGGGATGAAAATTCATCAACTTCTCGGTCGCTGCCCACGCGCTGAATATAATTTAACTGATACAATGCTGGTGACACGAAAATGGGTTCGTAGCTAAAAAATCGAAAATATATTTCAGTTATTGAATTTGCGCTTATCGGCACACTCACAATGTCGGAGTGGGAAAATAACTCATCGTTTTTGTAACGCGTAATATTGCTCCCTGTTGAGCGAGTAACTCCAGAAACCGGTAAGTAAAATTCTTGAATGTTGGCGTTTGACAGGTGAAGTCCTAACTGCAAATCTATATTAATCGCCGATTTTATGATCAGTTTTCCTACATACCATTGATTGATTAGCAGGGTGTCTGACGCCGTTATTTCTTTTAGCGTGGTCTTATTTAACCATTTTATTGTTTCAGTACTGAAATGCCAATTGGTGTTGGCATTAGCTGCAAAAATATAGGGTTTTACTGAATACTGTTCTTGATAAGTATTAATAATTACAGTATCGGTGTTATTGGTTGTGGTTGCCAATGCACTCACATGGAAAAAAACAACAGCAAAAAGCGTATAAATATAGTTTTTCAAGATATTAATATTTACGCATTAGAATTGTTTGTGAAATACTTCGTGCAAGCTGCCCGAAATAGCCTTATTTTATATTATTTTCCTCGTTAATATTGGTGTAATTTCAGTTGGCAGTCGCGTATGCAAATGTATAAAAAATACGATGCATCCTTACGTCTTCAACGAATTTAAACGAAATTCACCAGTCTGTGACCAATTTACATAACGAAAAACAGACCAATATTACGATTCCATCGCTTAATTTCCATCGCCCTTGTAACGAAATGTGATTTATTCGGACGCTCTGCGATACATAAACCATTTGGAGAAGAAAAAAATATAGACAAGGAGCTGTAGCCCAACAATACTTGTAATTGCTGCTACTGGCTATCCGCTTGTAGTCCTCGGCTTTGGGTGCGAAATCAACTGGAAACTTTCGTATTTCAGGCGAATCGTATCAGCTTGCTGGCACTGCATCACGCCACCCGTATGGGAACAGTTGGCGTACGATTTGATAACTGCAACTCCCACAATAACCCAAGCTTAAAGCAACCCTGACTGGTGCGCAATGGTAATGAGGAGTTGGCCTAGCGACACATGGCCGCAGGCCAACCGACAGTGTTGGTCTAGCCTGACTACGGCGTGGATTTGGAAAGTGGCGCACGGTCTAGCCCGGATAGTAGCGGTAGCCCACAGCAACGCGCGGAATTGCCTTTTGTACTGGAGTTTGATTGAAATACAACGGCGGCCAAGTGATGTCGTTCCCGTTTGCGAGGACTACAAGCGGATAGCCGGCAGCCGCCCTATTTTTGAAAAGTTTGGCGACCGCTCCTAATCTTTATTTTTTTTCTGTTTTTCGCTTGGGTACGAATCGGATTGGTGCGAGTTTTGGGGTGTGGTGGCTTTCTGGAAAATCTTGTTCGTGTGTTGTAATCGGTTTTTTACATATTTAATCTTCATATACACAAATTCTGGTTGGGATTTTGTAAACTTGCAAGCGATTGAGATATTTATAAAATAATAGCGTGGATTGATGTCAACACTCTCTAAATATACTTGGTTTTCAGTTGTTGTTGTTTTTGCTTGTGTGTATGGAGCGCAGGCTCAGTATCAGAATAAACCAATCGAACGATTGACGCAAGAGACTGGATTGGTGCAAAATTCGGTGTTCAAGATTTTTCAGGACAGGCAGGGGTATATGTGGTTTGGTACGATGGGTGGCTTGTCGCGGTACGATGGTTATTCGTTTGTGAACTTTAAACGAGAGGCTTATAATACCAATTCGTTGCCAGACAATTGGGTGAATCAGATTCTGGAAGATTCGCACGGGATGTTTTGGGTGGGCACGCACAATGGTGGTTTGTCGAGGTTTGATCCTAAAAAATCTAGGTTTTTTAATTTTGTGTCGCAAAAGGGTTTTAGTGAATCGTTGCGGAATCCGAATATTTGGGGTTTGTTTCAGGATTCGGCTCAAATGCTTTGGATAGGGCACGATGCGGGGATGGATATTATTGATCCGCTTACGAACAAGGAGGTGTATCCGCAGGCGCATTTGGCGATTAATAAAGTGCTTGATGGGCATTCTGTGAATGTTTTTGTGGAGATGGGTTCTAAGATGTTTTTGGGTACTTGGGGTTCGGGCTTGATTGTGTACGATAGGGTGTCGCACAAAACCCAGAAGTATGCGAAACTGTCTGGTTTTCCGGACGATAAAGTGAAGGATTTGCTTGTGTACAGCGATTCTATTTTAATGGTGGGTACGCAGCGACATGGGGTGGTTCGGTTCAATGTGAGGACGGGTGCTTGGTCGGTGCTGAATCTGGGGGAGGCTCAGGGGTGTTTTGCGCTGTCGGTGACGAAGGATGTTGCGGGTAAAATTTGGATTGGTACGCAGCGTAATGGCTTAGTTAATTACGATCCTTTTTCGGGGAATGTTCTTATTTATAAGCATCTACCATCTGTTCGGTTTGGCTTACCCTCAGACTGGGTTCCGGATTTGTATATCGATAAGTCGGGTGTTCTCTGGATTGGTGGCGATGGTGGTGTGGGTAAGACTCAGGCCCGGGAAAGTGGTTTTGACAACTATTTGTTCGATTTGCTGAATGAGGATCAGAAGAGTTTTGAGGTGCATTCTATTCTGCCTGTGGGGAAGAGCTTGTGGCTCGGTACGATTGGGGGTGGTTTGTGTGAATTCGATATGGAGCGTGGTAAGTTGGTGGATGACAGGACTAAAGATATTATGAAGGTGATAAAGAACGACCGTGTGTGGGCCTTAGTTGCCGATTCGTACGGGAGTATTTGGTTGGGTACGGGGCAGGGTTTATTTCGGTATTTTGTGGATACGGGTAAGTTGGAATCGTTTTATGCAAATGGGCAGGATTCTACTAATTTTATGATACACGATAATGTTTCGTGCTTGAGTTTCGATGGTGAAAGTTTGTGGATTGGTACTTGGGGAAGTGGTTTTTCGGTGGTGAATCTTAAAACAATGGCTTTTGAGAAGTACGAATATTCTGAGAGGTTGGGTAGTTTGTCTAACAATTATATCTCGGCATTTCACCGCGACAATTTGGGTAGGTTTTGGGTGGGTACTCAGGGTGGTGGGTTAAATTTATTGGATCGCAAGCGTGGTAGTTTTCAATGTTTTCGGTATAACGAGGGGGTTCGCAATAGTTTGTCTAGCGACAATGTAGAGGATATTGTGAGCGATGCGGAGAATAACTTGTGGGTGGCCACGAATGGTGGGGGCTTGTCGGTTATGTATGCGGGTACACACAGTTTTAAGTCGTTTACTGAAAAGGATGGATTGTCGGATAATAATG
>JBDKHP010000243.1:0-2942 GCA_039797645.1 Bacteroidota bacterium | reverse complement strand
TTAGGTTTTTTCTGTGCTTGCTTGTGCGGTTTTTGTGGCTTCGTGCAATTTTTGGGCAAAAAAAAGCCACATCTGTTGGGGATGTGGCTTTGCGTATGAAGATTTGTTGTGTTATTTGTGGTATTATTTCGATTTGTTGCGAATGAGTACTTCGTCGATCATGCCGTATTCTTTGGCTTCGGCGGCGATCATCCAGTAGTCGCGGTCTGAATCGGCTTCTACTTTTTCGTATGGATTTTCGGAGTGTAGGGCGATGATTTCGTACAATTCGCGTTTGAGTTTCTGAATTTCGCGGTGTGTGATTTCGATGTCGGATGCTTGTCCGTTGGCGCCACCCATGGGTTGGTGAATCATTACGCGCGAGTGTTTCAGGGCTGTGCGTTTGCCTTTTGCACCGGCACAAAGTAATACGGCACCCATTGAGGCTGCCATTCCGGTGCAGGTTGTGGCTACGTCGGGGGCTATGTACTGCATGGTGTCGTAGATTCCGAGGCCTGCATATACGGATCCCCCGGGGGTGTTGAGGTAGATCTGGATGTCTTTCATTGGGTCTGTGGACTCCAAGAAAAGTAGCTGTGCTTGGATGATATTGGCTACGTAATCGTCGATGGCTAGGCCAAGGAAGATGATGCGATCCATCATCAAACGCGAGAACACGTCCATCGATGCGATGTTGAGTTGGCGCTCTTCGATAATGGTAGGCGAGATGTAGCTGTTGAGCATTGCCGTGTATTGGTCGTAGGCTAAACTGCTGATGCCCTTATGCTTGGTGGCATATTTCCGGAATTCGTCTTGAGGAATCATATATTCGTTTTTTATGTTGTTTGCGCGATTCTGAGTAGCTAATGTACACATTTTTTCAGATTCTTGGTGGTTTGTACCCCTGTTTTTGCCAAGCTAGTTTTTTTTAACTTTTCGGCTGAGGCTTAACTTTTTGTGTTGCACTGCATTAATTGTGCGGGTGGCTTCTGTTTTTTCTGTTTTTTTTTTCGTGTTTCGGGCTGTACTTTCTTTGTGTGCGCGGGCTTTTCTTTAGTTTTGTGCTGTATTTAGTTTACCTTTTGTGTTGCTTACCCTGTAATTTTGGTCAATGAAAAATAGATTGTTTGTAGTGCTAATGTGTCTCTCGTTGGGCATTTTGGCGCAAGAAAAAAAGGAATTGCCTGCCCGCCCCAAACTCATTGTGGGGATTGTGGTGGAACATATGCGCTACGATTATCTTACGCGCTTTTGGGATCAGTACGACCACGACGGTTTCCGCAGAATGGTGCGCGAGGGGGCTTTGTGTAAAAACACTGTTTTCGAAAATGCTTATAATCAGGATGCTGTGGGCTATGCTTCGATATCTACGGGTACTTACCCCTCGCGTCACGGTATTGTCGGCAATTCGTGGTACGATAGGTTTGCCCAACGTATGCGCTATTCGGTAGAGGATGTGCATTCCAAAACTTTGGGTGCTGCCAACGATAACGGCAATTTCGCTCCCACGCTACTACTCGCGCCGACGTTTGCTGATGCGCTGAAACTGAACACGATGGGTCGGGCAAAGGTGTTTGCGGTGGCAATGAAGGAATCTGGAGCAATTTTTATGGGCGGTAATGCGGCTGATGGTGCTTTTTGGTTCGACCCAAAATCTGGCAAGTGGATCAGTAGTTCGTTCTATGGCAGTGAGTTGCCTTACTGGGTTACACGTTTCAACGACCGTAATGAATCGCAACTTGCCCTCGACAAAAAGTGGGAACTCGAACTTCCGGCAGACCAATATTACATGAGTCTGCCCGATGCAAACGAGTTCGAAGTGGGGCTTATGGGGTACAAAAAAGCCTTCCCTTACTTTTTTGCCGATCTGAAAGGCCGCACCAACGACTTTTCGCTCCTGCGCTATTCGCCTTATGGCAATACCTACACCCGGGACTTTGCGCTTTCGGCTGTTATCAACGAGAAGTTGGGCAAGGATCACGACACCGATTTGCTGATGGTTGGTTTTTCGGCAACCGGTTTTTTGGGCGAATATTATCCCCCAAATTCCATGGAAATGCAAGACGCTTACTTAAAGCTCGACAAAGACATTGGGTATATGCTTCGTTTCTTAGACCAACAAATTGGCAAGGACAACTACCTTGTTTTCCTCACCGGAAACACAGGCGAACCACAATCGCAGGCCTGGTTGCGCAAGATGAAACAACCGACTGGTTTGTTTAATCAGAACACAGCAATTCCACTACTAAGAAGCTATATAAAAGCACTTTATGGGCAAAAAGCCGAATGGGTAAAAGGCTACAACGAGCTGCAAGTCTATCTGGATCGCGATGCAATTTGGGCAGCAGGTAAGAGCCTCGAAGAAGTGCAACTCCGTGTGGCCGATTTCCTTTCGACCTTCGAAGGAGTAGCCTATACAGCCACCGCCACCGATTTGCAACGCGGTAACATGAACCGAAGTGCCATGCTCGAACTCGAGAACTCCTACCACCCCAAACGTGGCGCCGACGTGTACTTGGTGCTACAACCAGGCTGGGGACAAACCAACGAAACCACTGGCCAAAACAGTCCGTATAGCGACCAAACCCAAGTGCCGCTCATTTGGTTCGGCTGGAAAATTCGCCCCTCGGTTGTCGAATCACAAGTATCGCCCATCGACATCGTTCCCACCATCGCTTCCATGCTCAATATGGCCAAGCCCAGTGCCACCACAGGGGGCGTAATTCACGGAATTAGCGTCGAATAATAAACGCAAAAAAGTCTCCAACAGAAGGGGCTTTTTTGCAATTCATTTATACTTTTGTCGGCTCAATTGAACCACGCAATGCTCGAACTTCTAAAAGAAACATTTGCATTTTCTAGCGACCGGCCACTCATCTTTACCCAGTTTTATTTCTGGGCATTTTTCGGTATCGTGTACGCCGTATTTGCGCTGTTGTACAACCGCAACAACCTTAAACACA
>JBDKHP010000242.1:0-2575 GCA_039797645.1 Bacteroidota bacterium | reverse complement strand
ACGTAGCCGAAGGCGATGTAGGCACATTTATCCCAACAATTGTAGTAACCCGAAGCGACGTAGTAACCTACCGACCTACAACAATGACAGTGTCCAGAGTATCCGAATTACCATCGGGTATAATTGTAGCCAGCGCACCAGAATTTTTCACTAGCAAATATACTAAGGATCAAGTTTGGGACGTACAACGCTCGCCAGCATACCCAGTTGCAGGTAGAGATTGGACTTTGTCTGGTCTCAAAAGTGCCTTAGATGCAAGCCGATCTGCTATCGATTGGGGAAATGGCAGATACTTGAAGTTTATTTCTGAAATCGACAACACAAATTCGCCTACTTCCTTGTTCGACGAAACCACAGGAAAGCGATACAAAATTTCGCTCAACCTTTACGAACAAAACGGAAGTTTGGTAAAAGTAGCCTCCCGTTGGGGCAATCTTATTGGCAAAGGCGCCAAAGGCTTTATGTACGTGGCTGAGGGCGACGTAGGTATGTTTTTCCCTGCAATGCCTGTCAGAAGTACCGATGTTATTACGTACCGACCTACTAACCTTACAGTTACGCAGCTTAGCCAAATAAAATAATTGCTATTCGTTGCAATTTTAACTAAGCAAGGCTTTTCCGTTTTCGCAGCCTAGCTGCAAGCAAATTCATTACAGCGCCTCTTTTTTTAGATTCCTTGCTATGCAAGAACTCTAAAAGGGAGGCGTTTTTATTTCAATCTATCTGATTCTTCTACCTCTCAAAATCAATCCGAAGAACAATACAAGGAAAATGAAATATAAATAAGTATAAGGAGCTGGAGCAAAACTTTTCAGTTAAGCCCCGCTGCTGGCTATCTGCTTGTAGTCTTCGCAATGAGGTACGAAATTACTTGGCCGACAGTGTGCATCATTCCAACTCTTATAAAAGAGGCCATAACAGTTTGTTGCTGTGGCCTACCGCTACTATTATATTGGTCAAAATTTCGTCTGTTTTAGAACAATCAGCATCAGAGTGAGTTGCGAAATACGACGGGCTAAAATATTTTGGCTTTGGGGCAAGTAAGAAAATATTTCGGCCTCGAATTTTTGCCTCTTTTACGCCAAAGCGTCCACTTTAAAAAGTATGCTCGCCACGAATGCACGAATTTTTATAATGTATAATACCTTGAATACATGATAGTTATTTCACGAATATTTTTTCAAAGAGTCCACTTTAAAAAGTATGTTCGCCACGAATGCACGAATTTTTATAATGTATAATACCTTGAATACATGATAGTTATTTTTACGAATATTTTATTTCAAAGAAAAAAAATGCTTTTTAGAGTGGACTCGTTTAGTCATTTTTCTCCAAACAAGCAGAATCTTCGACTGATAATCAATAGCTTACAAAGTGTAATTTTACAAAGTGGATTTTTTAGCGTGGACTCTTCAAGGCAAAAGAAGAGGTAGAATGAACAAATGTGGCAAATCTTATATTCTGTTTCAGATGGAACTAAAATAATAAGCTCATTTCTAATCACAAAGCAAGCCTTCCAGATACCTGATTGAGCCGTTAGCCCGAGCTTTACTTTCTGCAATAAGAGAACCATGCTAGACTACTTCGCTCGGCGGCTGCATTTGCAAGGCCGGGTAGGCCGGGCCAACAATTTACCTTGGCCTTTGGCCATGAAACGTATAGCGTATTATGTTACTCCTAATCCCGATTACATGCAAAAGCCACAGAACAAGGAGGCGCTATCTGTTATAAAATAGCATTCTCCTCTCTTTCTGTCAATCATAGTTGCTACTGCCGGAGCAAATCTTTCTGAGCCTGAATATTCACAATCGCCATAAACACTGCCTGTTGCTCCAATTCTGATGTCCATCCTTTTTTTGAAAGCTCCCTACGCACCTGCATTTCGTCCTCTGTTTTCACCAAATGGAAAAGTGCGAACTCAATCACATCGGTAGGGATACGAAGTATTGACAACTGAATCACCGCAGAAATTGTTCGGAAATAAATTACATACATCGTAAGGAAAAACTGCAATACCCACGAAACGAGCAAGCCAATCCACCCCAATTCGAGTTCGTCGATTGTTAGGCCGAGTTCAAGCCGATATTTCATAAATTCACCGAAGGTCATCGCCTCCGTAGGGTTTTCGGCCATTACAATTGTGTACTGAAAATACTGATTGAAACCATAGCACAGAATCACACCCAGTGCTTGGAACATCAGGAGTTTGTTCACGTTTGTAAAATTCCCAAGCCGGATGAGATACTTCCCCACAAAGCCAAAAATAAAGCCAATTGCCACCTCGTACAAACCAATAATATAAATCGCTTTGAGCGACACAAATGCCAAGGCGTAGGCCAAACCGAATGCCAGCACGATACTCCCCACAAGGGGAAAGAGATACTGTGGATTCTTGAACTTAGGGGGAGCCGACAAAGTTTCTGGTTCTTGGTAATCGGCCCAATCGTCCTTATTCTCTATTTCGGTTTCTATTTCGGCGAGTGTCTTTGCGTCGAAATTTTGCAATATTTCGCCAAAAGCGTAGATAAATAACCGGACTCGTTTGCAATTTCGGCCCATATCGATAATTTCGTTG
>JBDKHP010000241.1:0-9127 GCA_039797645.1 Bacteroidota bacterium | reverse complement strand
GTAGTACCCTGCGCGAGGACTATAGCCAAGAGCCGGCAGCGGGGCTTAATCAAAAAGTTTAGTCCCCGCTCCAAATAATTATTTTTTCATTTTCAGCTAGGCAAAAACAAGAACAGCCGTCGGGGAAAACCTCCGACGGCTGTTTTTTATTATGACGTATTCCGTAGTTATTTTACGGTGAATTTCAGGCTTTGCAGATTGGCCGAGTTGGAGCCAACGAAGACTTCAAATTCGCCGGGTTCTATCACTTTCTCGTAGGCTGGGTTGTAGTATGCCAACTTATCGGGGGTTATTCGGAAGCTGAGTTTCCCGGTTTGTCCGGCCGGGATTTCTACACGGGCAAAGTCCTTGAGTTCCATAATGGGGCGTACGCCTGTGCTGGTAAGGTCGTGAATGTAGAGCTGTACCACCTCGGAACCCGTACGTTGGCTGGTGTTGGTAATGGATACGGAAAGCGTTAACTGGCCGTCGGCAGCCATTTCTGTTTTGTTGAGTGTGGGCTTGCCATAGCTAAATGACGCGTACGAGAGTCCAAAACCAAACGGATATAAAGGCTCACTGCCCAGGTTGTAGATATAACTACGGAGTCGGCTCGGTTTGCGGCTGTAGTAGCAAGGCAACTGCCCTACCGATTTGGGTATTGTAATCGCCAGTTTACCCGACGGGTTCGACACTCCGAATACGAGGTTTGCAATTGCGTGGCCTCCCTCCTGCCCTGGGTAGTACACCTGAAAAATTGCAGGAACACTCTGCGCCACTGCATTGAAACTGAGCGGACGGCCACCAAACATCACTGCCACTACTGGTTTGCCCAATTTCTGCAAGGCAGCCACGAGCTGATACTGATGCCCTACGAGATCCAGATTGGCACGGTCGCCAAGGTGAGATTCGGCCCAAGCCTCGCGTGCGAATGCTACGTTTTCGCCAATTGCCAAAATTACCACGTCGGCCTGTGCGGCGACTTTTAGGGCTTCGTTAATGAGTCTCAAATCGTCTTCGTCGGAGTTAGGCGTTTGTACTTTATCCACCCAGAACGAACTTTCTTCGGTCGCAATTTTACAACCTTCGGCATAAAGCACTTTTAGTTTCTGCCCGCCGAATTGCGTAAAGCCATCTACCAAATCGACACCCTGCCGAGGTTCTGCTGTATAACCACCAAAATGACAACCTTTTGCCATCGGGCCTATCACTGCCACGGTGCGCACTTTGTTCGTATCAAGCGGAAGCACATTGTTTTCGTTTTTGAGCAGTACCGCCGATTCTGTGGCGGCTTGCAGCGCCAATTCTTTGTGCGCAGGTGTATTGGTAAACTGCCGCATCCGTTCTGCCGACACGTACGGATTCTCGAACAGGCCCAACTGGAATTTCAGTTTGAGCACCCGAAGCACAGCCTTGTCGATAAGTCCCACGGCAATTTTGCCCTGCTTCACCATACTATCGAGGCGGCTGAAAGTTCCCGAGGTATAAACCAAATCGACATCAATCCCATTCGTAAGAGCCAAACGCGCGGCATCGTCTGGCGAATCGACAATATGATGCGTGGTTTGCATGGCATCAATCGCGTTCTGGTCGGCAGTAATTAGCCCCGAAAATCCTAGTTTGCCGCGCAACACATCTACCAACATCCACTGGCTACCGTGGTTGGGTACGCCATTAATCTCGTTGTACGACGGCATCACGGCCATCGCTCCAGCCTGCAAACACATCTCGAAAGGCAACAAATGTTCGTTCAGCAAGTCGTAGCCCGAAACATTTACGGGCGCAATATTCCGTCCGCCCTCGGGCATACCGTGCCCCATAAAATGCTTGAGCGTTGCAGCCACGTGCACACTATCTGGCAGGGAAGTTCGGCCTTGAAAACCATAAATAGCAGCCCTTCCGTACGCCCCCACGAGGTAAGCATCTTCGCTGTACATCTCTTCGATACGGCCAAAACGAGGTTCGCGACCCAGATCCAGCACAGGCGAAAGCAACTGACTAATCCCCCGGACCCGGGCCTCAAGCGCCGTAGCACTATAAACCTTTTCGAGCAAGGTAGTATCCCAAGTAGAACCCAAAGCAATTGCCTGCGGATACACAGTTGCTCCGTTAGACATCAGCCCATGCAGCCCCTCGCCTACCAGCACCACTGGCACACCCAAGCGCGTGCTGGCATTGTATTTTTGCAACGAATTTGCCACATTCACATACACCTCGGGGTCTAAGCCGAAGGCAATATTAAACCCACCAATCCCATCGGGAAAATACTTTTTGAGGCTATCTGCATTCACATTACCCTTCGCATCGACATAGCGTGCAATCGTAGGGTACGCATAATTCTGTATCTGCGCAATTTTTTCGCTAAGTGTCATTTGCGCCAACAAAGCCTCGGCCCGTTTATCGGCACTAAGCGCAGCATTCTTCACATCTGCCGGAGATTTCCCGCAAGCCCAAACCAGCCCAAGAATCGCCAAACAGACAAACCATAATTTTTTCATAACAACAAGTTGAGTTTCGAATATGATGTTTAAAGGAAATTCGTCCAACAAAAACTAAGTGTACATTTCACACCAATAAGCAAAAAAAACAAAAATAAAGGAAACCACCCATCGCCCAAAGCAAAAAAACACAAAACACCCCCTAGTCGGATACAAAAAATAAAAATAATTATAAGGAGCTGTAGCCCAACAAAACTTGTAAAGGCGGCTGCCGGCTCTTGGCTGTAGTCCTCGCAACGGGAACGGCATCAGTTGGCCACCCCAGTTTTTCAAATTAGTCGCAGTACGAATGGCCACCACGTCACATGCTGTGGGCTACTTGCCGCGATCCGGGCTAGTTCGGTCGGCAGCTCCATCTGCAACGCCGTAGGTACGTTGGGCCAAAACTTTGGGTTAGCCTATGGCTATGAAACGCTATTGCGTCACAAAAAACCAATTCGCCAACCAAACCCAAACACCTCAGTTCCACCCCAAACACAAAAGCACCACCCAACAAAGGCAGTGCTTTCACAAACAAAATCCGAAAAAACCGAACGATCTGCACCGCCCAATTCTCTTAGGTCATTTTACTGATAGGTGCCGCAAAATTCAGCACATCCTTACCCGTTATCTTATTGTCGCAAAGAATAATCAATCGTTCAATCACATTTCTAAATTCCCGCACATTCCCCGTCCAGTTAATACGCTGAAGTTCCAAAATTGCATCAGTCGTAATTTCTACAGGGGCCATTCCGTACTCTCCACATACAAGTTCAATAAAATGATCGGCCAGCAGCTTCACATCCTCACGGCGTTCGTTAAGCGAGGGCACTTCAATCAGAATCACACTCAAGCGGTGGTACAAATCCTCGCGAAAACGATTCTCTTCGATCTCGCGTTTCAGGTTTTTGTTCGTAGCAGCAATCACCCGCACATTTACCGACACCTCTTTGTCCGACCCCACACGCGTAATTTTACTTTCTTGCAAAGCCCGCAACACCTTTGCTTGTGCCGAAATCGACATATCGCCAATTTCGTCTAAGAAAATAGTTCCGTTATTGGCAAGCTCAAACTTTCCCTTACGCTGTTTGTGAGCCGAAGTAAACGCGCCCTTTTCATGGCCAAACAATTCACTTTCAATAAGTTCCGATGGTATCGCGGCACAGTTTACCTCAATAAAAGGTTGTTTTGCACGGTGGCTTTTTGAATGAATTGCATGGGCCACCAACTCCTTACCCGTACCGTTTGGCCCCGTAATAAGCACCCGCGCTTCGGTAGGCGCAATACGCTCTATCATATCTTTCACCTTCGTAATAGCATGTGATTCGCCCACCATCTCGAAATTTTTACTCACCTTACGCTTGAGTACTTTCGTTTCGCTCACCAACATAGATTTGTCTTGCGCATTTCGGATCGTAACAAAAACGCGCGTTAGGTCGAGTGGTTTTTCAATAAAATCGTAGGCTCCAAGTTTGAGTGCATATACAGCAGTTTCAACCGTACCATGCCCCGAAATCATAATCACAGGCGTTTCAGGATTGATCTTTAGCAGATTTTGCAAAGTTTCAATACCATCCATTTTAGGCATTTTAATATCGCACAGCACCACATCGTACTCAGAATCCTTCATTTTTTCGATGCCTTCCAGCCCATCTTCGGCTGTTTCTACTTCGTAATTCTCGTATTCCAACACATCAGTGAGGGTGCGTCGTATGGATCGTTCATCGTCGATCACTAATATTCGTGCCATATAATAAAGTATTTTGCTTAGCTGTTCTGTTCTGCGAGTATATTCTCTACCACCTGCGAAATAACACCTTCTTTAAGGGCATAATCAGAGAAAATAATTTCCTCGAAGTTAATACTTTTTACCAAAAAATTAATAAAAACGGCGGCCGCTGCCATCATTTTCACGCGGATTAACTTGATGCCTGGCAAATGTTGCCGCTGCTGATGGTTCAATCGAACAATCTTGGCCAAGACAGCTTCAAGTGTTTGTATATCGATGGGTATCGCGGCTTCGTTGGGGATTATTCCCTTCGGATCGTTCTCGAAATGCGCAATCCGCGCCAAAGTACTGAATGCTCCCGATGTTCCGATTAATTTCGTTACCGGATATTTGTTCACTGCGGTAAAAAGAGGGGAAAGTTTTTTGCTCAGATAGACTTCAACAGCTTGTATTTCAGATTTCCTTGGCGGATCTGACATTTTAAATTTCTCTGTCATACGTGAAGCTCCCAGACGGAAACTCTCTTTCCAGAGTATTTCGTTGCGGTTGCCGATAATTAATTCGGTAGATCCGCCCCCTATATCGCAAACCAAGTAATTGTCGTCGCTAAATTCAACCGCCGTACAAGCTCCCTGAAATACAAGCTCGGCTTCGCGTTCGCCACTAATAATCTGAATGTCGATGCCGATGTGTTTGCTTACGTAATCGACAAACCAAGCTCCATTCTCTGAAGTTCGAATAGCTGCTGTGGCAAAAGCAAACACCTTTTTCACCTCGAAGTAGTCGATTATATTGTACTTAAAAGTGTTTAGAGCATTTATTCCTCGCTGAAATGCGTCGGTAGATAGGATGTTATCATCGGTACCTCCTTCGGCAAGTTTTACGGGGATTTTGTTGTTGAGAACAATTTCGTAGCTTCCGTCGTGGTGAATGTCAACCAAAAGGAGTTTGAATGTATTGGTCCCAAGGTCGATGATTGCTGTTCTTGTCATCTGTCTGTCGCGTCTGGTTAAAATCTAATTCCCAAAGATAATGAATACAATGTAAGGTCAAAGCGCAAATTCACATTTTGAGGTGGGCTAGTATTTGGGGAATTTAACGGGTGGATTTGTGGCGTTTTGAGTTGCCACATGGCCATCGGCCAATGTAAAGTGTTTGCCTGTGGCACCTACGGCGTTACAAACGATGCTGCCGTTACAACTAGCCCGGATCGCGGCAAGTAGCCCACAGCACGTGTGGCGTGGCCGTTGGTACTGCCTTCAGATTGAAAAACTTCGGCAGCCAACTGACACCGTTCCCGTTGCGAGGACTACTGCTAAGAGCCGGTAGCCGCCTTTACAAGTATTGTTGGGTTACAGCTCCTTATCTTTATTTTATTTTTTCTATTGGCTTTGTTTTGGGAACTTTAGGGTAGAAATTGACTCTAAAACAGGCAATGACTTATAATTAAATAGGGCATCTTGCTGTTTTTGCACTATCTTTGTGTATCTAGTATCAAAACGCTCGTTATGAAAATTGGTTCTCAAAATATTTGGATTCATGCCATTCGCGGTATTACGGCGATGGTTTCGCTCTACCTTGTTTTTCAGATTGTGTCGGCTTTTACGAATGAATCTGCGAGGGAGTTGAAGGAAGGTGTACCCTCGAAATATTCTGTGTATGCGGTAGAAATGCCCGACAAAATGGATTTTGCGGGTGAGGTAGTGCAGACCCAGTATTTTGATGTGTATGAGGCGATTGACAGGGAGTTTCTGAATACCATGTACGGGCAGGCAAATTTGCTACTGGCCTTGAAACGGGCTAACCGTTACTTCCCTGTGGTAGAACCGATTCTGAAGGCTGAAGGAATTCCTGACGATTTTAAATACCTGATGGTAATTGAGAGTATGATGCTTAATGCGACTTCTTCGGCTGGGGCAAAGGGGTTTTGGCAGTTTATGGAACGTACGGCGGGTTCGTACAATTTGGAAATAAACGACGAGGTGGATGAGCGTTATCATTTGGAAAAAGCGACATTGGCGGCTTGTAAATTTCTAAATTGGGTGTATTCGCGCACGCAAAGCTGGACGATTACGGCGGCTGCCTATAATATGGGCAGGGCTGGGGTTATTAATCAGCTTGCGCGCCAACGTACCGACGATTATTGGGAGTTGTGGCTCAACAATGAAACCTCGCGCTATGTGCCGAAGATTATCGCAATGAAGTATATTTTACAAAAGCCAGAAACGTATGGGTTTCATTTCAAGAAACACCAGTTGTATGCGCCTTGGCCTGTGCGCGAAATTGAGGTTTCGACCAGCATTGCGAGTCTGCCAGATTGGGCTATTGAACAGGGTATGAGTTTCAAAATGTTGAAATATCTGAATCCTTGGCTTAAAACCCGCAAACTTTCGAATAAAAAGGGCAAGACCTATGTGATTAAGGTTTTTGAAAAAGGCTACCGCGAAATTCATAAAAATGCAAAGGCTTTCCAAGACGATCCGACGGAAAACACAGCAGACGAGTAAACCTTATAACTTAAAGTAATCTAGCATTTTACGTACTTGTTTTATTTCTTCGGCTAATTTTTCGGTGCTCTGAGAAATGGCGGTAATCATTATTGCATTGTTTTGTGCCGAACTGTTTAGTTGCTGTACCACTACCGATATTTGGCTGGTATTGGAACTTTGCTCAACAGCGGCTTGCGAAATATCGTTCAAAAAATGATCTACTTCGCGTATAAAGGGCACAATTTCCCTCACTTTTTCGGTCGAAAATATTGCCTTTTGTAAGCTTTCTTTGGCGAGTAATTCTATTTCACGAGCGGTAATTCGGCTTTGTTCTGCCAATTTTTTCACTTCGCTGGCTACAACTCCAAAGCCTCTTCCTGCCGCGCCTGCACGAGCTGCCTCTATGGAGGCATTGAGTGACAATAAATTGGTTTGAAACGCAAATTCGTTTATTGCTTTTACCTTCTCTACAATAAGCCGCATAGACTCGGCTGTGTCCACAACAGCTTGGTTACTTTCGGCAATTTCTCTTGCTGCTAAATTGGCAAGTTCTTTGGCCTCAAGTGCGTGTTCCTTATTCGTGCTTATACTGCCAGCAATCTCCTCTATTGATGCCGAAATCTCTTCGATAGAGGCTGCCTGTTGGGTAATGTCGGTAGCGGTTTGTTCTGTGGCAATGTCAATTTCGGCACCACTTCCTGAAATATTATCGAAGGCACGAACAATTTCAGTGATTACATCGCGAAGGCGTTCTAGCATTTGCTCGAGGTTAAGTACGACTTGGTATATCTCGTCATTTCGCTGAACCTGAACGGTTGCCATAAAATTGCCTTCGGCAATCTGTTTTGAATAGACAACGATTCCAGAAATAGAGTTACGAATTGTTCGCGATAGAAACACCCCTACAAATACCAGTACTACAATTACCACGACGATTCCAAAAACAATAAATTTCGATATTATTTTTAAATCCAATAGACTCAACATCATACTCTGTGATGCCTGCTGCCGATTAAGAGCCACAATTTTAACGTATTTAGAAATACTTGTAGCGTATAAACTCTTTGCTTCAAGGTATTTATTTGAGTTAATTAGCGCAATTGCAGAATCTGGATTTGAATTTTCAACTGCCCTTATTGCTTTGTCTTCAAGCGCAATAAGCACCAAATTAATAGAATCTTGGGTGTTAAAAAGCTGCTTTATTTCGGGCTGTACAGCCATTGCAATCGACCTTTTGACAACAACGTCTAAGGAGTCGGCATTTTCGAAATAGCGTTGTCGCCATGCTGGGTCTTGGGAGTATGCATAAGCGCGCAACGACTGCGTGAGTACTTCGTCTAGGTAGATGATCCGCTGTGCTCCCAGCTCCTCACTATGCGTAAACTGAACATATTGGTTGTCGGCCTTTGTTTTCTCAAAGAAGTAGTATAAACTTGCGCCAAGAATAATAAAGAAGAGACAAATTACAGCAAATGTCCCAAAGATTTGTCGTTGAATCAGGTTACGAGGCATCATGTCTAGTTATTAAAAACGGTTCACTATTGTCTGCCAACTATTGCGAACGCAAACACTATTGGTATTCGGTATTGTTGTCTGTTGGCCTAAACAGCAAATGTTGGCAATCTCAGAGCAATTTTCGCACCACAAGCACAAGGTACTGAAAAAAACAGCAACTTACATAAGATGGAAACCAAAAATAAGGAATGGGTGGGAATAAAAAAGCCTCAAGTTTTGCTTGAGGCTTTGCGGAGAGAGAGGGATTCGAACCCCCGGTACCTGTTACAGTACAACGGTTTTCAAGACCGCCGCGTTCGACCGCTCTGCCATCTCTCCTAGTGGGTGCAAATATATCTGCTTTTATTGAAACTACAACAGTATATTTTGCAAATATTTCAATTCTTTTCATTGCTTCCGATTCCGAAATCGGAACAAAAAACGCGGAGAGGGAGGGATTCGAACCCCCGGTACCTGTTACAGTACAACGGTTTTCAAGACCGCCGCGTTCGACCGCTCTGCCACCTCTCCTTTGCGGATGCAAACCTACGCTTTTTTGCCGACTTTTCCAAAAAAGATTCTACAAATTACATCAAAAAAAACATCTCCGCAAATAACTCATAATAAACTATTTACAAATACTGAAGAAGCTAAAATTGAGAAAATGAAATACCAATCTCAAAAAAAAGTATCGCTTCCGTCCTTAAACATCGCAAAAAACATACACCAACGGACTAAAATAATGCCTTTGCCTCAGCCTTAATAATTTCTAAGGCCGCACTATTGGGCTCTTGGTCTATTTCCATCACAAACTCCAGTAAGTTTTTAGCCAGCTCTTGCGCCGAAGCTTCCTTGTTCTGCAGAAGCACTTTTGCGGCAACCATGTTTACCATCTTTTGCATATTATCTTTTGCAGCAACAACAGCTTGCCAGCACCTTGTACTCACTTACACCTGCTG
>JBDKHP010000240.1:0-2562 GCA_039797645.1 Bacteroidota bacterium | reverse complement strand
TCGAAGAGAATTTCGTCGGCATAATAGACTTGTGGAATACCCCTTGTTGTAAAGATTATATTTGTGGCCATTTTCAGGATGTTTACATTGCCTTGCGCCATTCCCAAAAAACGATCGGTGTCGTGGTTGCCCCAGAAAATAAGGTTGCGGGAGGGGTCGGGGTACAGAAAATCTTCGGTAAGGATGTCGTAAATAGCTGATACTGAATGTCCTCTAATGAGCGTGTTGCAAAGTGCTTCGTAAAGCGGAAAGTCTATTTGTCCTTGAAATTTTCCTTGCGCATGGTCGTCTTTATTTCCTGTTTTTTGCCAAAAAACTTGTGGAGCCGTTGCCCCGATCCAAACCTCTGCACAGTAGTAGATGTTCGGGTATTCTTGGTACAGTCTGTGCGACCATTGCTCTAAGGCAGGAATTTTATTGTACTGGTAGGTGTCGAAGCGAAGCGCGTCGAGGTTTGCAAATTCTATCCACCAGATTGTCCATTGGGTAAGGTATTTAATCATGAAGGGGTTGGCTTGGTTCATGTCTGGCATATCGCCTGTAAACCAGCCTTCTACCATTATTTTCTTATCAATCTCGGCTGCGTGAGTGTCGGGTATGGACCGGCCTTTGTGGTTGGTGGGGGTAAAGGTGTCGAACTGATTGATCCAATCGTGAAAAGGCAAATCGGCCATCCACCAATGTTTTATCCCGACCTGATTGAAGACCACGTCCATGAGCACTTTTACGCCCTTATCGTGTGCCGTAGCGACCATTTTTTTGTAATCGTCGTTCGTTCCCATGCGCGGATCTACATGGTACATATCTGTCATTGCGTAGCCATGGTAGGAGTATTCGGGCATTGCATTGGTTTGAAATGGTGTGAGCCAGAGGGCAGTAACGCCCAAGTCGGCCAGATAATCGAGGTGGTTGGTAATTCCTTGCAAATCGCCTCCGTGGCGACCATGCGGCAATTCGCGATTTGCTTTTTCGGCCAAATCGGCCTTGGAGTCGTTTGTTGGGTCGCCGTTGGCAAAACGATCGGGCATAATCAGATAGACTACATCGGCTTGCGAAAGCCCCATTTGCCGCCCTTCACGTGGTTTTCGGGCCTGGAGTTCGTACAAAATGGTTTGTTTTTTCTTTCCAAGAACGATGGCAATGGGCATTTTACCGGGGAGTGTACTTGCATCGATTGTCAAATCGACATACAAATAGTTGTCGCTTTCGGCCTTGTTGATTTTGGAGACCGTAACGCCAGGGTAGCTTATGGCAATTTGTGCATTCCCGATATTCGGGCCGTGTAGCATGAGCTGCAAGGATGGATCTTGCATTCCGACCCACCACGAAAGTGGTTCGAGGTGTTGTACGATTTGTTGGGCCTGTAAGCCCACAACGGCGAAGAGTGACAATAGGATGGTGAAGATGTGTTTTTTCATGTGAAATCTGGTTTTGCGTAGTGATACGATCTCTCAATTTTAAGAAATCTTACGCTGATAAGCTAAAAGTTTATACAAACAACTGCTAATTCTGTACAGACTACCTGATGCGGGTGGGCCATTGTAGGGCGATCTTGACTTTCTGCTTGCTTTGAATTTGGGTTTTCGCAAACCTACCCACGCAAAATGAATCTCGTTTTTAGGCAAGCCGTAGGCTTAGCGTCCGGGTTTCATGGCCGCAGGCCAACTGATACGTTTGCCCCGCCTGACAACGGCGTGGGATTGGAAATAAGCCGCACGGTCTAGCCCGGATTGGTTCTCTTATTGCATAAGGTGGAGCTCGGGCTAACAGCCAAATGGCATATCTGTTAGTGGTTTCGCTGTGCTTCGATCTGGCGTTCTTTATTCATAAATATTTGTAGCTCAATATAATATTGGCCACATTGGCTCTACCGACCTCTTCTTTTGCCTTGACGAGTCCACTTTAAAAAGTATGTTCGCCACGAATTCACGAATTTTTATAAGGTATAATACATTGAATACATGATAGTTATTTTCACGAATATTTTTTTTTCAAAGAAAAAGAATGCTTTTTAGAGTGGACTCCTTGACGCAAAAGAAGCAAAAGGTCAAGGCTGAAATGTTTTCTTAACGCCACAAAGCCAAAAACAATTCAGTCCGCATTTATTTGCAACACACTGCTGTATAGGGCTTTACAAAACAACCACAATCTTGTTAGATATAATAGTAGCGGTAGCCCACAGCAATATGACGCAATGGCCTTTTGTACTGGGGTTTGATTGGAATACACAGGCGACCAAGTGATACGGTTCCCGTTTGCGAGGACTACAAGCGGATAGCCGACAGCAGCCCTATTTTTGAAAAGTTTGGTTACCGCTTCTTATCTTTATTTATTTTTTTTATTTTTTGTTATGTTTTACAACATTAACTTAAAATAACATTTGTTTTAAAATACTGATTATAAACACATTGCGATTTATTGTGTAGGAAGAATTGACAGATATATCTATTTGCTATGCGTGCATAATAAATAATTTTGTATCTTTGTTTTCGATAAGTTTTTAGTGAGTTGGAAAAGTGGAACAGGTTGAAGCTAATTTCCGATACAACTTTCAACTTATGA
>JBDKHP010000239.1:0-4897 GCA_039797645.1 Bacteroidota bacterium | reverse complement strand
CGATCACGATGATGATTACTACACTCTTACTCACCAACTATTTGTACCAGCGTAGGGTAAATATCTTTCTCATAGGCTTTATGCTGACAGCCTTTTTGACCGTCGAGGGCACCTTCTTCTATGCCAACGTAAGAAAATTTATGCACGGTGGTTGGTTATCTATCGCAATCGCTTTTTTATTCTTCCTGATAATGTACGGCTGGTATTTTGGCCGAAAAATCAAGAATTTGTACATCAGTTTCGCAAAAATTTCGGACCATCTCGAGGTAATCAAAGACCTATCACAAGACCAAAGCGTACCGAAAATAGCCGCCAACTTGGTGTACATTACCAAGGCCAACCGGCTGAATAATATTGAATCGAAAATTATATACTCAATAATAAACAAACAACCCAAACGAGCCGATATGTATTGGTTTTTGCATGTGGACATCGTAAACGATCCCTATACCTTCGAGTATCGCGTACACGAGATCGTGCCAGGTGTAGTGCGAAAAGTAGATTTTACACTTGGATTCAAGATCGAACCACGTATAAACCTGTATTTCAGAGAGGTAATAGAAGATTTGGTGGCAGAAGGCGAGCTAAACCTCACCAGCAAGTATGCGTCTTTGGCTAAACATAACATCAACGGCGATTTCTTATTTGTAAATCTCAGCAGAATGCTTTCCGCCAACCATCACCTCACTACTTGGGAGAAGATAACCCTCGATATTCACTGGTTAACCCGCTTACTAAGTATTACCGACGTAAAGGCTCTTTGGCTCGATTCGAGCAACGTTATAACCGAAAAAGTTCCCATAACCTTCGACAGACCCGTAAAAGAACGAATAAAACGCTACACTGAAGAGGCTGTACTATAGTTTTTTCAAACCTTCGTTACAAACCAATGCTCGATTGTCCAAACAGATCTGCCACCAGAGCATTGGTGCACACCAACCCAGAAACCAGATTGAGAAGCTTTACCCAAACCAACTAAGTAAGAATTCACCAAGTAAACCCCAAACAGAAAGATAAAAAAAATAATGATAAGGAGCTGTAACCCAACAATATTTGTAATGACTGCTACCGGCTCTTAGCAGTAGTCCTCGCAACGGGTACGGTGTCAGTTGGTCGCTTTTGTTTTTCAATTGAGCAGCAGCATGAACGGCCACTCCCACACATGCTGTGGGCTACTTGCCGCGATCCGGGCTAGTTCGGTCGGCAGGACCGTTTGTTGCGCCGTACCCACCCAAGGCCAACACTTCTGCTTAGCCTTTGGCTATGTTACAGCTACATACCAACCAAACAAACGGTATAGCCAACCCAATGTCATAGCCTAGAAAATAATGGTACGGTTATCAAAAGGTAAAATTCGGTGGCGAATTTGTAACCACACAGCCTGCGAAAGCACACGCTTCTCTATATCCCGCCCTTTGCGCACAAGCTCATCAATACTATCGCGGTGCGTTATATGCGCAATATCTTGCGCAATAATTGGCCCAGCATCTAAATCCTCAGTAACATAATGCGCCGTAGCACCCACAATTTTAACCCCTCGTTTAAATGCCGAATGATACGGCTTTGCCCCCGGAAATGCAGGCAAAAACGAATGGTGAATGTTAATAATCTGATTAGGGAACTCGTTAATAAAACTCGGACTTATTACCTGCATATAACGAGCAAGTACCACAAAATCAATATTATTAGCTTTTAGTAATGTTATTTCTTTTTGTTCTTGTTCCGCCTTATTCTCGGCCGTAATTTTAAATTCGTAGAAATCTATTCCAAATTTCTCAGCAATCGGGCGCGAATCGGGGTGATTGCTAATTATTAGCGGTATTTCTACATCCCACTCGCCAGAATACCAACGCGATAGTATATCGAGAGAAGCATGTTGCATCTTAGATACAAACAAAGCCATACGTGGTTTCTTCGTAGTGAATTGAACCTGACAAGTCATTTGGAAACGATTGCCAATAGTATTCATAAAAATGGTGTAAATGTTTTCCGGCGGAATATTGAATCCGTCGATTTCCCACTCAGCACGCATAAAAAAGCGCTTATTGTCAATATCGACATGTTGATCTATGTCTATAATATTCCCATTGTGGAAGAACAAAAACTCACTTACAGTAGAGATAATTCCCGTTTGGTCGGGACAATGGATAAGAAGTATGGCTGTGTTACTCATGTCGGAAAATAAGAAAATTCTCTGCTTGCACCTAAAGGGTGCAAGCAGAGAAACGAAAGCAATGTTATACGATATATTGAAATAAATCTGACTGGTCGTTGAGATACTGATAATAGAAACCCTTTTTCTGTAAACGTAGAATAATGCCGTCGAAATCCTCCCTTTTTTTGAGTACAATTCCGATTAGCGCAGGGCCTTGCTCGCGGCTATTTTTCTTACGGTATTCAAAATGTGTAATGTCGTCTTGTGGGCCTAAAACGTCGTTCAAAAACTCACGTAAAGCACCAGCACGTTGCGGAAATCTTACCAAAAAATAGTGTTTGAGACCCTCATAGAGCATCGAGCGTTCTTTAATCTCCTCAGTCCGTAGAATATCGTTATTAGATCCGCTGAGAATACAAACCACAGTTTTACCTTTTATCTGATCGCGGTACATATCTAAAGCACTGATAGACAAAGCACCAGCAGGTTCTACAACCAAGGCTTCTTCGTTGTAGAGATTTAGAATCGTCGTGCAAATTTTGCCTTCAGGCACACAGACAATCTCATCTACCACAGAGCGGCAAATCTCGAAAGTCAAATCGCCAACGCGTTTCACTGCTGCACCATCCACAAATTTGTCAATGGAATCTAAAGTAACAACATGCCCGGCCTCAATAGAAGCTTTCATGGATGCAGCACCGGCAGGCTCTACTCCAATAATGCGCGTTTTAGGAGAGATTTGTTTGAAATACGAACCCACTCCAGAGGCCAAACCGCCCCCACCAATTGGCAAAAACAGGAAGTCAATCTCTTTTTGGCAAGTATCTAAGATCTCGAAGCCTACAGTAGCTTGGCCTTCAATTACTTTCGGATCGTCAAACGGCGGAATATACGTAGCTCCATCTTTTGCACAAACTTCAATTGCTGCTTTGTGGGCATCGTCATAGGTATCGCCCACCAGAATAATCTCTACCAGATCCCTACCAAACATTTTAACTTGCGTAATCTTTTGTAGCGGAGTTGTCGCGGGCATAAAGATTTTACCTCTGATATTCAATATGTTACAAGAGTAAGCAACACCTTGTGCGTGGTTGCCTGCACTTGCGGTTACTACACCCGCATCCATTTCCGTACGAGTAAGACTGCTTATCTTGTTGTATGCTCCACGTATTTTGTAAGATCGAACAATTTGCAAATCCTCCCGCTTTAGCAGAATCTCAGCATCGTAACGCTCAGACATAACCATGCTCTTTGATAAGGGGGTTACATTAATAATCGAACGCAGCTTGCGGGTTGCATCGAGTACATTTCTTAACGAGGGTTTCACGTTCTTATCGGTTTTAGGTTCGATTCCTTTGGGATTACTTGCAGCAGACATTCAACAGTTTTTTGCGACGATGGAAGGAAAAAAAAGCCCGCTTTTAGGCGGACTTTTTATTGAGTATTAGTTATTTTCAGGACGTAATTTGCGAACAGCTGCACCAGCTTGCCACATCTCCGATTCACGAAGTTCTTTCAGTTCCACTTCGAGTTTAGCACGGTAATCGTCTTTGCTGTTAGAGTCGATAGACCTTTGAGCTTCGTTACCAGCTGCTACTTCAGCATACAATTTTTCAAAAACTGGTTTAGAAGCATCGCGGAAAGGTTTCCACCAATCTAGCGCACCACGTTGAGCAGTTGTAGAGCAGTTTGCATACATCCAGTCCATACCGTTTTCTGCAACCAAAGGCATCAAGCTTTGCGTAAGTTCTTCTACTGTTTCGTTGAAAGCCTCAGATGGAGTGTGGCCATTTGCACGCAATACTTCGTATTGTGCTGCAAAAATACCTTGGATCGCACCCATCAATGTACCACGCTCGCCTGTAAGGTCAGAGAATACTTCGCGACGGAAATCTGTCTCGAACAAATAACCAGAACCCACACCGATACCTAAAGCAACAGCACGATCTTGTGCGCGACCTGTAGCATCTTGGAATACTGCGAAGCTAGAGTTCAAACCACGACCCTCTAGGAACATACGGCGAAGTGATGTTCCCGAACCTTTTGGTGCTACTAAGATTACATCTACATCAGCTGGAGGAATAATACCTGTACGCTCTTTGTACGTAACACCAAAACCGTGTGAAAAGTACAATGCTTTACCTGCTGATAAATGTTTTTTTACGGTTGGCCATACCGAAATCTGACCTGCATCCGACAAAAGGAATTGAATGATGGTACCACGCTCCAAAGCTTCTTCAATCTCGAAGAGAGTCTCACCAGGAACCCAACCGTCAGCAACTGCTTTGTCCCAAGTTTTTGAGCTTTTACGTTGTCCAACGATTACATTGAATCCGTTGTCGCGTAGGTTAAGCGCTTGGCCTGGGCCTTGAACGCCGTATCCAATCACTGCGATCACTTCATCTTTAAGTGTTTCCATCGCTTTTTCCAATGGAAATTCTTCGCGTGTTACGACGTTTTCCTCAACGCCACCAAAATTAATCTTTGCCATGTTTTGAAAAATTATAAATAATAAATGATAAATATTAATGTCTTAACCGAGACTCATACGAATTTCGCAAAAATAGTCCAGCAAAAGTATAAAATCGAAACCAACCAAGCTAAGGTCGTTTGCATTTTCGTAGCAAATAAATCCGAAAAAAATAGACTTGCTTGCGTACTAATCTACAAATTCCCGTTTGTTGGCACCCTCATCCTCTAAATCCTGCAAGTGGCTGTGTAAGCGTTTCATCGGTTTGGTTA
>JBDKHP010000238.1:0-4200 GCA_039797645.1 Bacteroidota bacterium | reverse complement strand
TCACCGTAAGTTGGATCTTCAAACTCGGCAACTACCTAGCCGAATAAGCAATACCCAAACGACAAGCCTACACTGTTTGATACACATTGAAACTGATGCCATGAAAAAATACATATACCTCTTGTGCTTGCCCTCGCTGCTAATTGCATCGGGCTGTGTCGAAAAAATAAACTTCGATTATGGCAACACCGACACCCAAAACTACGTCGTAGAAGCTTCATTAAACGATTACGACCCAGAATTCATCGTTAAAGTGAGCCAAACCTCGCCAGCTGGCGAAATGAAACAGCTCCCCGTTGCAAATTGCGAAGTAGTAATCGAAGATAAACTAGGCCATGTTGCCACCGCATACGAATTAGGATTGGGGCAATATAGAGGCGCTGCAACAGTATTGAATCAAGATCCTTCTAGCGAATTTCGGTTACTTGTACAAACCCCTGACGGAAAATCCATTGTGTCTGATTGGGAAAAAATACCACAAAGTCCACAAATTCAACCCGCATACTACACCGTACAAAATGGTACAGCACCACAGGTTACATTCCATATCGACTATGCCGGTAGCAGCACCGACACCAAATTTGTAAAATTTGAAACCTCCGAAACTTGGGAGTACGACATGCCCTATGCAATTCAGAACTACTACGACGGTCGGATGCACGAACTCGATTCACCAGACAGCCACCTCAAGCACTGCTGGCAAACAACTACCCAAAACGATATACGTATCCTCAGCACAATGGGGCTTACTGGCAACAACTACAAAAAGTTCGACATCATTACAGCCAACGCAAAAACCCCACGTTTCACGGTACTATACTCGTTAGAAGTCACACAGAAAGGAATATCCGAAAGCGAATACTATTTCTGGAAAAAAATCCGTGAAAACAACGCCACCGAAGGCGGACTCTATACCAAACAACCCAACAACATCGACGGAAATCTACGCATAGAAGGTAAAAATCCACAAAAAGTGATGGGCTATTTTTCAGTATATTCACTCAAAAGAAAGCGTTTCTTTTTTCAAACCATCGAGAAATTAACGCCATTCCGATACTCAGACTGCGAAATCCCAATCGACAAATTCTCCGATTTCGACAAAGAAGAATATCCAATCGTGTACATAACCAATATTCCTAATTACATTCAGATACAGAAACCCTGTTACGACTGTACACTCTGGGGAGGCTCCCTCTACAAACCCAACTTTTGGCCAACAAAATAAGACAAACTATGAAAAATAGAATACATATAATCGTTTTAAGCATATTGGCCATAGTCAATACAAATATTTTTGCACAAAATGCAGAATATTCAAACGAAAACATCGCAGTAGTAAGCGACAGAAATCTATACGTTGCAGGCGAAAACATCCAATTTTCTGCAATAGTCCAAAATCCGGCGAACACAAGCAAAGCACTCGGCAGCAAAATACTCTACACCGAACTTATCACCACAGAAGGCGCATCCATAAGTACCATAAAAAGCATAATATCAGCAAATATTGCAAAAGGAAGCGTCACAATTCCCGACGGTATAAACTCCGGAATCTACTACCTACGCAGCTACACACGCTTGGCAAACAATGTAGGAAACGCAGCATTTGGCCTTATTGCACTCAAAATCGTAAATTGCAATTCAAGCTATTATAACCTCACCGAAAGCCGCGACAGCAGCAGTATCGAAAACTTCACAAAAAACGATAATTTAAAAATAAATATCGAATCAAACACCATAAAAACAAACAAAGTATTAAAATTTACAATAAATTCAGACCCTAAAACACACCCCTACTTAGCCGTAAGCCTCGTGCCAAAATCAAGCTTCACAGCCAGCGGAATCCCCACAAAGACAAACAATTTCATCAGAATATTTTACCCCGCCGAAACACGCGGACCCAGCATAATGGGTAAGGTAATGTTTGCCGACACCGCAGAATCTGTACCCAATGCCTTGGTCCACCTTTCCATCACAGGCCGCAACGACATCCAATCCCAATACACCGATGCCGACGGCAGGTTTTACTTCAGTTTGCCCAATTTCCAAGGAAACCACGACATTTTTCTTTGCGTTTCATCCGATGCCGAACAAAAACTCAAAATTTTGGTAAGCAACGACTTTGCCAGCGAAACAAAAAAACTACCCACCCACGCTTTTACCCTAAGCCCCGAAGAAAAAAAACTAGCATTGCAGCTACAACAAAACCTACAAATACAACGACAATTCCTGCAACCCGACACCAGCAAAATCACAGCAATAAAAACCGACACAATACCCTTTTATGCCACACCCGACAACGTCATAAAAATTGCCGACTACATACAAATGCCCACTTTGCGCGAGTATTTCAACGAACTTCCATCGCTGGTAAACGTACGTAAGCGCAAAGGCAAAAATCGTTTCATCGTATTTGGCACACAACCAGACCTCAAAGTGTACGATCCGCTAATTTTGGTGGACATGGTCGCAATCGACGATATGGAAAAGATTTTATCAATCCCACCAGCCCTCTTAGATCGCATCGAAACCATACACACCATGTTCCAGAAAGGCAATATTACTTACGGTGGAGTTATCAGTATGTTTTCAAAAAAACAAGATTATTCAGGCATAGATCTTCCAAATTCTGGCATTTTTGTCGATTTTAATTTCGTCCAAAACAACAAAGAATTAACCTCGATGCAAGGCGAACACATTCCCGATTCCCGATCCACACTTTTGTGGCAATCATTCCAAGCCTCGGCGAACGAAAGTCAATACAATTTCCGAACCGCAGAAACTCTGGGCAGCTACGAACTCGTCGTACAAAGCATCAACAACAACGGCGAAATCGAGTACAATAAAACCGAAATCGAGATCATTCCCGAAGAAAAAAAATAGCAGAAAGAGAAAAAAAAGAAAAAAATAAAGGTTAGGAGCTGTAGCCCAACAAGATTTGTAAAGGCGGCTACCGGCTCTTAGCAGTAGTCCTCGCGCACGGGTACGGTGTCACTTGGCAGCCTTTGTATTTCAGTTAAGTTGTTGCACAAAAGGAAATTGCAGCACGTCGCTGTGGGCTACTTGCCGCGATCCGGGCTAGTTCGATCGGCAGCACCGTCTGTAACGCCGTAGGTTCGCGGGCAAACACTTTACTTTGGCCTATGGCCATGTAGCGTTTTTTATTTACACGAATCAATAACTATTCCCAACGACGAAACGAAAGCATAGTGTCCGTTGCAACACTCCCCCCTGATACAAACCACTTACCACCTCACTAAAAATTGCGAAACACTAGAATTTCAAGTCATAACTTTTCGAATCAAATCAAATCATTTTACCCGTACCGACGCGCTACGTAACGCGTCGGTATAATAATTTCACTCAAAAGTTTTGTTCGTAGAAACACATCCTTCGTTTCTACTCCTTTACCCTAATGTATTTCAACGTATTACCCCGGCCCATATACACCAAGCTTAGATTCTCTGCATCGATTGTCTCTACATACCAACACAAATCAGACTGCGTACAGCTCATGTAGCGGTTGGCTTCGGGTGTGAGTTCATTTGCAGCATCTTGTGGGTTTTTACATTTATCAGACAGCACAAAAGGCTCTTCGTCCCAAGCATCCATCCCGTCGGCAATTTCGCGGCGCAGATTTCCTTTGAATTCTAGAAAATTCGTTTTGTCGTCAGTACTCTGCCATTTACCTTGAAGCTGGCCGAGGATTGTGGTGCTGTCGGCATTTGGTGTAGCCACTGCTTGGCTTACTTCATTCTGAACCACCGTTGTAGTATCGGCAATGTCGCCCGTATTCGATGAGTTTCCACACGCGCCCAAGAGTACAATAGCGAGTGCAATTGCTGAGAAATTTAGATTTAATGTCATTTTTCGTTGTGTAAAGATTGTACGTAAATAAATATGAAATTATCAAAAAATATGATCCCAACCATACAAATTATACCGAGCAGAATTTTTATGTAAAAACGACACATTAACCCGATGAGGTTTTAGAATAAGTTGTAGCGACATTAAAATTCAAGGCCGTTTGTCTCGTTCTGCAATTGGCTGTCATGTTTTGCAAAGAAAATCGACATGTGTCAGGTTTCTTTACTTTTCATCCGTTCTCATTGATCGAAGTTAGTGAATATCGTAGAGTTGGGTGTATTTATCAACCGAAAATTGCATCAGTATTTCGGGCGTAGTGTACCGCCAAGACGTGCT
>JBDKHP010000237.1:0-6738 GCA_039797645.1 Bacteroidota bacterium | reverse complement strand
GAAGTACGATTATGCTGACCCTGGACGAGGAGATGGAATTTGTGAATTCGTATGTGTATATGCTTGAGTTGCGTCTGCACGAAAAGCTTACTTTTATTATTGATATCGACGAGAAGTATCTGCGGCATTATATTGTGCCCATGACGCTGCAAATTCTGATAGAAAATGCTGTGAAACATAATGTGGCTTCGGGCAAAATGCCGCTTAAAATACACATGTACACCGATGAAAACGACTATATTGTGGTGCGAAATAGGCTTCAGAGGAAGCGGACTACGCGATTCTCGTCGGGGATTGGTCTGGAAAATATAAGGAGTCGATACCGTTTTATTGTAGATAAACAAGTGGAAGTGGTAGAGACCGAGAATCATTTCACTGTAAGAGTACCCTTAATAGAACGATATGAAGATATTAATAGTTGAAGATGAACCTTTTGCTCAGGACGAGCTTAAGCGGTTGCTCACCAAGGCAATGAAGGATTATGAAGTTGTTGCCTGCATCGATTCGGTAGAGGATAGCGTGGTGTGGTTTGAGAATAATGAGGCACCCGATATCGTGTTTATGGATATTCAGTTGAGCGACGGCCTCTCGTTCGAGATTTTTGAACATGTGGATATTCCGGTGCCTATTATCTTCACTACGGCGTATGACGAGTATGCGATTCAGGCGTTTAAGCTCAATAGTATCGACTATTTACTCAAGCCGATTAAGTTTGTGGCGCTTAAGGCCGCGCTTACGAAATTCGAAACGATTAAAGGGCAATATACGAATACGTCTATAAGTACCGATAAAGACTTGAGAGATAGACTGTTGAATCGCAAAGAGCCCGATTATAAGATGCGCTTCGTGGCCAAAATTGGCGACCAAATACGTCATATTTCGATAGAGGATACTTGCTACTTTTATGCTGAGGATAATCTGGTGTATTTGGTGTCCATTGACAACAAGCACTTTATTATTGATTATACGCTGGAACAATTGAGTACGCTGCTGAATCCAGACATTTTCTTTCGCGCCACAAGAGGGCATATTATAAAAATCGACTCAATAAAAAAGGTACACAAATATTTTAACAGTCGGCTAAAGATTGAACTTGAACCTCCGTTTAAAGACGAAGTGCTTGTGCCAAGGGCGAAAGTGAATTCTTTTATTGAGTGGATGGACAGGTAATTGCCTAATCTAAAATGTGTTATGTTCCGTAATTTTAAACTAAATATTCCCAACAACCTGTGTGTGCTTTTGGCATTGTGGCTTTTGCTGGGGTCTTGCCACCAGCTGACCATTCGCATTGACGAACTGCCTGCAAATACGCCTGCTGATGCCAAAATTTTTGTGTCGGGTAATTTTAATAACTGGTATGCTTCGGACAGGAATTTTCAGGTAGAAAAATCGAAAGACGGTTTCTATTACATCAAAATGCCCAAGGGTAGTGGTTTGTTGGAATTTCGGTTTACCCGAGGTGACTTGGCGGCTGTTGAGGGAGATGATTGTGGGGGCGAAATTGTGCCCCGGCAAATTCGCTATGGCAGCAAGGATACGATTGCTGTAAGGGTGGCTAGTTGGAGAGATATGGAACCGCTCAACTGTAGAAAAATCACGATTGTACTGAATTCATTGCCGGAGAATACGCCCTATGGCGACTCGATTACGGTGGTGGGAACGTTCAATAATTGGGACGCGACAGGAGGTAAATATACGCTGCGGCAAAAGAAAAATGGGAAATGGATGATTACCCTTTTTAAAGAAAGGAGTGCCGATTCGCATGAATTCAAAATTTCTAGGGGAAATCTTTTCTCATTGGAAGGCGATGACACAGGGGTTAGTATTGCGAATAGACACTTCCGCTTTGGGGAGAAGGATACGATTCAGCTGGATGTATTGAGCTGGGAAGACTTGCGCATGACGACCCACGAAATGCGCACCTTGGTGATTAATAAGGTGCCGGAGAATACACCGGCAAATAGCACAATTTTTATGGCTGGTAATTTCAATGGTTGGTACCCACGCGATGAGCGTGCCAAGTTTGAACTCAATGCAAAGGGACAATATGTGCTGCAAATTCCGAAACGAGACTACGATATTGAATTTAAAGTAACTCGTGGCGATTGGTCTACACAGGAAGTCGATTTTACAGGCTACAAAATACCAAACCGTGTTTGGAAAACCAATAGTTCCGACACCTTATATATTGATGTGGCGAATTGGTTCGACCTCTCTGCTCGTTCTACAAATGAAACCGTACTGTACTTAACCAAGCTGCCCAAAGCTACACCCAAAGGTAGTGAGATTTATTTGGCAGGAAATATAAACCGCTGGATGCCAGCCGACAATCGTTTTAAGTTCAGCCTCGACAAATCGGGTAAATATAGCCTGCATATAAAACGGAAGGATATTGACCTGCGGTTCAAGATAAACCGAGGGAGCGAGTACTCATTTGAAGCCGATCGTTATGGTACTCAGGTGTCCGACAGGGTCTTTCGCTTTGGAACGGCCGATACGGTATATATAGAAGTGCTTAACTGGGTAGATACGGCGGTTCACGATTACGAATCGGTTACAATTATCTTGCTAAAAGTGCCCAAGGGTACCCCAATGAGCGACGATGTTTTTATTATGGGAAACTTCAACAATTGGGAACCTCACGACAGTAGATACAAGATGCAACGCAACCGAAAAGGGGAGTACGCTTGTACCGTGGATAGACCTCTGAACGGCTTGCCAATAGAATTCAAATTCACGCGTGGTTCTCTACAAAGTGTGGAAACCGACGAGTTTGGAAAGGAAAGGGAAGCTCATACGTACAGCTTTGTACACACCAACAAGATTTATTGGGAAGTTTATGGCTGGAAAGATATGCTAAATAGATAAAAAAAAAGCGTCTGTGACTCACAGACGCTTTTTTTTATTCGGATTTCGAGTTTAAGTAAGTAACCATATCGTCGAGGCTGTCAAACCATTTGCCGCCGTTTATTTCTACCATTTTACCCACCGCACGTAAGGACTTGCTTTGGACGGGTGAAAATTCTAAGCCTTCGTCTTTGATAATAACACAGTAAAGTGTTTTCGTAGGGCGTTTATTTGAATCGTCTATAACCTCTGCTATTGAATACACCCCTGTCATTTTAGGCGTAATTACGTATACGCAATAATCACAATGCTCTCTTTCGGAGAGCTCGCGCTGGTAATCTGCCTCTGTCCACTCTTTAACGACAGGGTTAAAATAGTCGATCTTTAATTTTGGCATTACATAGTCGCGCCACATCGAACCATTCACTGTACCTCCTAAAAACACTTTCGCCATGATTGACATACTGGTTTTGTTCTTGGTCTAAGAATCTGATTTGTGATTCTTTTCTTTGTTTGCAATTTTTTTATCTGAATCTTCATCTTTAGGCTCTTCTTCAATTTTGGTTTTTTGTTTCCATTTCTGTACATCATTATTGAGAATCGACTCAATTTTATCTACAAATTTCGGGAACGCTAAATTTTCAATTTCGTAGTCGCCTGTTCGTGTGAGAAAGCTATAACGTTCGTGTTCGAGCGCTTCGCAGTTTACGCGGTTATCCTTCCAAATCTTATAATACTCTTCGAGATCCATTACTTTGTTGTAGTAAGCCATAACAATACCCGCTATAGCAGCCGTTATTTGTATCATTAAGTCGAGGTTCACACTCGCATCGCCAACATGGAAAAATATAGCTTTTTTTGCTACTTCCATAGTACTGAATGTAACCAAGACAGGTATAGAAAGTGCCAAAATAAACTCGTAGCGTTTTTGACTTTTGTATTTTTTCTGTGCTTTCGTACTCTTCGAGTTGAAGTAATCAATTTGCTCATCCACCCGTTTGCTCATGTAATATTCCACACTAATACGGGTAAGTACAGGTTGGGCAGTGTGTGTTTCGGATACATTTTTGGAAGTAGATTGCTGGGTTTGTGAGGCCGAGTTTACGTCGGTTGTCTGATTATTGGCTTCGCTCTCCTGATTCATAGATCATACATTGATTTATCAAAACTTAGTTTATCAAAACACGCACCAAAATACCGTGTGTGAAATAGATTCTCGAAAGTACATATTATTCATTAGAAAATCAATAACAAGTATTCCAAAAGGATTTTAACAGTTCGGCAGATTCTGTTGCTTCTTCCAAAAAACCTTGGTGCCCGGATTTATAGAGAAATGCTAACAATCCGATTGGTCCCAGTTTAATCGTTTCAAGTATTTCCGCCGAGATAAAATTATCCAATTTTCCTGCAATTATGAGATTCGGAATACTCAATGATTGCCATATATGTGCGCGATCTGGTCGTATTTTCATTGCATCCAAACAGGCAACAATACCCTCGGGTGTTGTACCCCTTGCTATTTCTTTGGCCCAAACAATGAGTTCCGAATGTTGCGCCGCAAGTTCAGTAGCAAAGGCATGTCCCAAATTCTGAATCAGCAATTCCTGCCGGCCTTGTTTTGCAATTTCTATTTCCCGACTACGCTTTTCTTTGGTAAGCGGAGCATCGGCAAACACATGGGAGTGAAACAAACATGCAGAAACCGCCAGCTGAGGGGCTAATTCCAACAAAGCAAGTAATACATAGCCACCCATAGAATGGCCAACCCAATGTGCCTGTTCAATCTCCTCGTTGCGTAATATTGCCGCCATGGCCAGTGCCATAGATTCAACCCGCTGCTTTGTTTGCACGCCGCTTGCACCATGCCCCGGAAGGTCTGGCACAATAATCTTATAATTAGGAAAATACGTAACAAAGTCTGTCCATATTTCGGCTGACTCTAAATAGCCATGCAGCAATACGATGGCAGTTCCTTCCCCATATACACGATACACAACTGGTACCTTGTCGTAAAGAATTTCTTTTATTTCCCAGTTCATAGTAGTATTATTGAACAGTAATCCTTGCATTCATCAAAGTGTGTTTCGCCAAGCGCACGTCCTAGATGGTCATTTTGGTATATCATAATGCAGTACATTATTTCTGAAATCGGGGAATACAAATTTAAGTTGTCCAGCACCGACCTGCGTTCCTGTTGAAGCAAAGCCGATCGTTGTCGAAATAGGATGATGATCCGAATAGTCCACATCGTAATTTCGTAGGTTTTTAAAGTGCAAATTGCTATCGGCCATAAAATAGTCGATACGTAAGGGAAAGCCAAAACGTTCGTAGCTTGCCCCAAAACCACTACCACATTCCACAAAAGCATCGCGGAGCTTACCCCGAATACGGTGATAGGTATAGGAATTTGGTGTGTCGTTAAAATCGCCGGCCACAATAATTTTATAGGGTGAATTCTCAATAAGGAACTTAATCTGATTCGCCTGAAACGTACGTTTCTCGAAAGCTAAACGGAGTTTATTACTAATCGCAACTGCTCCCGTATGGGTAAGGTTTTCGTTTTGCAAGCCCAAGCTATCTATGTAATTGTAGTTTGTGTTGGTAAAACCAACCGATTGTAAATGCACATTGATGCAGCGTATAGTATCGTCGCCAATAACTATATCAGCAATCATGGCGTAGCAATGCCCATCTCGGTGGGCCAATTCTTGGTAAATTATCGGATAGCGGCTAAATATGGCCAAGCCCCTATCTGCATCTTTCGTTTTTTGCGAAATGTAGTTGTAATTCAAACCCAATTCCGTTTCAAACCGAACCGACGGCGAAGTTGGTTTGTTGGTTTTGGAGTAATATTCCTGAAAAAAAGCAATATCCGGCCTCTCGGAAATTACAAAATTAATTGCCCTCGAACGTGTATAACGATAGCCAGACCACATATACAAATCAAACATCCGGACATTGTAAGAGAACAATTTCACCCCTGCTTCCTGCGTAATGGGCGGAAATGAGATTCTAATTACATTGTTTGTATAGGTATGATTGAGTAGCAACACCGGCAAGGATATGAGAAAAGCCCACTTCCATTTAAGAATCCAGAAAACAACAAAGAAAACATTCACAAGAAAAAAAACAGGGTAGGCCAAACCAAAGAATGCAGGAATCCAAGTGACACTCGGCGAAACTTCCGGTGCCAAATACGCAATTAGGAGTGTTCCAAGTGCTATTTTATTTACGATAATAAAAAGCTTGTAGATGGCTTGACGCATTCGTACACTGTTGGTTTCGTAAAATGGTACAGCCACAAAAATAAGAGTTTTTTTAGCGATTCTGCCCTTAATATCGGACTTGTCTGGTCTTTATTTTCAGATTGAAGTTCTTTAGATTTGAGTATTGACTATTAATCTGTTATTCTGTAACTTCCAAGCATTATAAGCAAACAACCCAAATCGACCTTATCTATTCAAACATGCGTATCATACCCTTCAGGGAGTTCTGGAAGAGTTTCGTAGAACTTCTATATTGCAACGTCTGTATCCATTGCGGGCGATTACTAAACGAATCAGAATCGCACCTATGCCTCCATTGTCTGTCGGAGCTTGCTCTTATCCGAAACAATGCTACGGCCAAAAAACAAATCGAATCCGTATTTTGGGGGCGCATTCCCGTAAAAGAAGTAGCAGCCTATATGCGTTTTGTGAAAGGAGGTATTTCCCAAGCCATGTTGCACGATCTTAAATATCACGACAACAAAAAAATTGGTATCTGGATGGGCGAACTATTCGGGCTAGAACTCAAAACAGACCCTCGCTTTGCCTCTATAGACTGCATAATTCCCGTACCACTACACCCCTCGAAAATGCGACTGCGCGGTTACAACCAAAGCGAACTCAT